>JAPYWM010000083.1 GCA_028276345.1 Sphingobacterium sp. | reverse complement strand
TGGACTATCCTCCAAGCGACCCGTCAACGCATCCAAACCGTAAAAATCCGTATATTATGAGTACCTACCGTACGTTTGACCCGGAGAAGTTTGACCTGAGACAGTGGCATCCCTACATGATTGGGAGTTTTTTTCCCCGGCCCATCGCCTGGGTAAGCACCCTCGATGAAAAGGGCACTCGCAATCTGGCGCCTTTCAGCTACTTTGGTGTTTTTAGCAGTAAGCCGCCCGTGGTGGGGTTTAGTCCCAGCACCAGTGCCCGCACAGGCGGTGCTAAAGACACCCTGCGCAATGTCCAAGTTATCCCCGAGGCGGTCATCCACCTCGTCCCTTACAACCTCGCGCACAAAATGAACATCACCACGGGCGAGTACGCTCCTGAGACGGATGAGATAGCCCTTGCCGGCCTGGAAACGCTCCCTTCTTTACGGGTACGGCCGCCACGGATCGCTGGCACGCCCGTCCAGGCTGAATGCCGGGTTCGGGAGATCATCCCCTTAGGCAATAACCCCGGCGCAGGTCAGCTGATCCTGGCAGAAGTCCTCCTACTTCATATTGATGAGGCGGTTCTGGATGCCAATGGTCTACCCGACCCGCAGAAGATGGACATTATCGCCCGGCTGGGGGGTTTTTGGTACGCCCGTATCCGCGCCGAAAACCTCTTCTGGATGAAACAGCCCCGTAATCCCGAGGAGATCGTTACCTGGCAGGAGCTGCCGCAGGACCTACGGGAGTCTACCATTCTTTCCGCAGCGGAAATCGGCCATCTTTTGGCCTTTCGGCCAGCGTGGATTCACGAAGCGGCCTCTTGGCCTCTCCCCAAAGATCCCGTCACCCTGCACACCCAGATGAAAGCCCTCCTCCCCCACGATGCGCCCGCCGCCTGGGTGCTCTACAAAAACGCCGAGCGCTAAGCCCAAAACACTTTCAATCCGGATTTACTCGTAACTTTGTTTCATGCGATGGGGGTTGGGGGGAGCTTTACTGATTGCCTGGGTCGCCGCGCAGGAAGCCGATAGCCTACCCACTTATGAGGCGCCCCCTGTGGAAATCCGCGCCCACAGGCCAGTCATACCGCCCTCTCATGAAGGCATAGGCCAACGTATCCAGATGACCGGGCTAACCAACCTCGTCTATCGGTCGGTGCCCTTCGCGCAGGAAGTGGTGTATCAGGGGCTTTTACCCCAGCAGACGCAGGTAACCATAGACGGGATGCGGGTCGTACCAGCCTGTGTAGACCGTATGGATCCCGTTCTGACCTTCGTAGAGCAAGCCGCCTGGGAGGGGGCAGCCTGGTCTGCTACGCAGAGCTGGGGCGCCACCCCCACCCTGAACCTATCCCTGCTCTCCCCCGGCGCCACCGCCGACAACTACCTCACGCTCCAGACCGCCGACAATTACCACCGCTTCGTCGGAGCCCTCCGCCTTGGCGGCAGCCGCAAACGCTGGCATTACGCGGCGGCCTTCACTACGCGCTTGGGCGGACCCTACCGCAGCGGTCGATGGTATAGCTTCCCCCTCCCGGAAAACACCCCCACCTACGGCAGAGACAGCTCCTGGAGCCTCCCCACCTTCCAGAAATACAACCTCTACCTGGCCCTGCGCTACGACCTCGCCGAAGCCCACCAGATAGAAATCCGCTACCTAAGCGACGTCTTCTACAATGTGGCCTATCCCGCCCTCATCATGGACGCCCGCCATAGCGCCTTCCACCTGCCGAGTCTGTCCTACTCCTGGAAAAACCGGCTCTCCCTTCGCCTGTATGCCAATACCATCTTCCACGACATGACGGATGAAACTCGCCCGCCAACCGAAATCCGCACCCGCATCGTCATGCCCGGCATGTACATGCCCATGAAGGGCCTAACCCAAAGCCTCGGCGCCGTCGCAGAGGTTAGCTACCTCCAAACGAGCCGCTGGAAACTCACCCAGCACAGCGAGTATTCTCAGCACTTTGCCCGGGCCACCATGGACATGTACCTCATAAATAGCCCCACTAACCGCATGCAGCTCTACAATCTCGCTGACATCCGCTTCCAACAAACTACCCACCGCCTCACCCTCACCTTCGCGGGGACGCACACAGAGCTTCAAACCTACGCAGCCGGAAGCTATTTCACCTACAAAGTACAGGATACGCTATCCTTTGCCCCGCTACGACTGTACCAGGAAAACTACGCAGGCAAAAGCGAAGCAAATCGCCAGTTTTTCACCTATCAGGTAGGTACCGAAGGAACCTTCCGGATGACGCCTGACCTCAAGGCCGCGGTTACTTTGAGCTATGGCACCCGGCCTCCCACCCACACCGAACTCTACGCCTACTATCTCTACGTCCCTCAGGACAATAGCATTCAGATGGGAAACTCTACGCTCCGCCCCGAAAACCTCCTACACACTGAGCTCCGCCTCATCTACCAGAAAGCCCCCTGGCGCCTGGAAGGAACCGCCTATCTCAACTACCTGCGGGATTACATTACCCCCGTGACTTTCCTCCAGCCCTACTCAGCAGGCAATGGGACAGCGCAGTTCTGGCGAATCTTACAGAATAGTGGCCGGGCCTACACCACGGGTGGGCAGATGCTCATCACGTACGAGCAAGAGAGACTTACCTGGCGCCTGCTCGGGGGCTACACATACGGGTGGCATGTGGATTATCGGGAACCTCTGCCCTGGATATATCCCCTCCACGGACGCCTCCAAGTGGGCATCCCCTATCGTCGGCACCGCCTCGTGAGTGAGATTTTCGCTGCTGCTACCCAAAAACACCTCTCCCGAACTATCTACCCCGAAGACGTCACCCCTGGTTACTGGCTCCTGCACCTGCGATACAACTACATGCTCCCCTTCCCCCGACATGCAATAAACAGCCTCCTAATCCTCCAGGTCTCCGTAGAAAACCTGCTGAACGCCTATGGCTGGGACCATCTAAGTGTAGGGAATATGCCCTTCTTGGGGCGTGTGGTCTCAGGCGGCGTGTATTATAGCTGGTGAAAAAGGGACTTTGAAACTCCGGGCGTGGCTTTCACGCCGTGAGAAGGATCAGAAGCTGGTCGTTTTCTACCCGGAGGAAGCCCTGTGTAACTGAGCGTTCTTTGAGGCCGGAGGGGGTCTGGAGGGTGAGCATGCCCTGTGTCAGACTTGCCAGAAGGGGGGCATGGCCCGGCCATACCTCAAAAGACCCTTCTGGGCTGACTGCCCGCACCCACTCGGCAGCGCCCTCATACCAGATGCCATCCTTTGCGCGCACCGACACCAAAAGCGTACCTTTCATGCCTTCACCTCAGCTAAGATACGTTGCCCTTTTTCAATCGCCTGGTCGATCGTCCCCACCATGTAGAAAGCCTGTTCGGGCAGGTGGTCCAGCTCCCCATCCAGGATCATCCGGAAGCCCCGCACCGTCTCCTCAATCGGCACAAATACCCCTTGCAATCCCGTAAAAGCTTCCGCCACATGGAAAGGCTGGCTGAGGAAGCGCTGGATTTTGCGTGCCCGGCTCTCCACGAGCTTGTCTTCTTCGGAGAGCTCCTCCCGCCCTAAGATGTTGATAATGTCCTGCAGCTCCTTGTAGCGCTGGAGGATAGCTTTTACCCGCTGGGCAGTTTCGTAGTGCGCTGGGACTGTCTGCTGGTCTATGTCAGGCGTCAGCATCCGGGACGTGGAGGTAAGCGGGTCAATCGCCGGATAGATCCCCAGCTCGGCAATCGCCCGGGAAAGTTCTGTCGTGGCATCGAGGTGCGCAAAGGTCGTCGCCGGCGCCGGATCGGTATAGTCATCCGCCGGCACATATATCGCCTGGATAGACGTGATGGAGCCTCGTTTCGTAGAGGTGATTCGCTCTTGGAGGGCGCCCATCTCTGTGGCGAGGGTGGGTTGATAGCCTACTGCTGACGGCATTCGCCCCAGTAGCGCCGAGACCTCCGACCCCGCCTGCACAAAGCGAAAGATGTTATCTATGAAGAACAGCACATCCCGTCCTGTTGGTTCATGCGGCTCCCCATCCCGGAAGTACTCCGCGATGGTCAGGCCCGTCAGCGCTACCCGCGCCCGTACGCCCGGCGGTTCATTCATCTGCCCGAAAACCAACGTCACCTGGGACTTTTTCAGCTCTTCAAGGTCCACTTGCGATAGATCCCACCCCCCCTTCTCCATGGCGTGTTTAAATTTGTCTCCATAGCGCGCCACGCCTGACTCAATCATCTCCCGCAAGAGGTCATTGCCTTCCCGCGTGCGCTCGCCTACCCCCGCAAACACCGACAGACCCGAGTGTGCCTTTGCGATGTTATTGATTAGCTCCATGATCAGCACCGTCTTCCCCACACCAGCCCCACCAAAGAGGCCGATCTTTCCACCCTTCTTGTAGGGGGTAAGGAGGTCTATGCACTTGATTCCCGTGAGGAGCACCTTCGGCTCGGTAGAAAGCTCTTCAAACTTCGGAGCGGGCCGGTGAATGGGGTATTTTTTATCGGTCTGGATTGGCGGCAAGCCATCGATAGGTTCGCCCACGACGTTGATGAGCCGCCCCCGAATCCCCTCACCTACGGGGATTTCTATGGGACGTCCCAGCGCCACCACTTCGTCCCCCCGCTTGAAGCCATCCGTACTATCCATGGCGATGGTACGCACCCGATATTCGCCCAGGTGCTGCTGCACCTCCAGGTACACCTTTTGCCCTCGCGCCTCGAGAATGAGCGCCTCATATATCTGCGGAAGGTACCCGTCCTTCGAGTCAAACTCCACATCTACGACGGCCCCGATGATTTGAACGACTTTTCCCTTGGGCTGCTGACTCATAATCGCCAGCAAAGGTAGAGAATCCCCCGCAATGGCAGCAAAACCAATACGCACGCCATGCCTCCTGAGAAATAAGAAGGGCCCCCTTTCTGGGAGGGGGCCCGAAAGGACTTTGATTCCTCCTGCTTATCGGCTTAGCGTGATCGTACCGGTGAAAGTTTCCCGCTCGCCATTGTCTTTGATGCCCTTGAAGACGTAGACATACACACCCTCGGGGGCTGGGCGACGGGGACCGGCGCCCTCTTCATTCCCATCCCAGTAGCGGGTTTCACCAAGGCGCTTCTGGAAGACAAGCTGACCCCAGCGATTGTAGATGAAGAACTCATAGTCCTGATAGCCCAGTGCGGGGAAGTAGAGCTGATCGTTGATGCCGTCGCCATTCGGGGTGAAGCCTGTGGGGATAAACGACCCATCTACCGGGGCAATCACAATCGGCCCGCGCCGGATGGAATCCACGCACTGGCCGTTGTACATATAGAGCGTTACGTAGTAGGTACCGGCGCCGGGGAAACGGTGCGTAGGGTTAGGGTCAGTGCTGGTGGTGCTATCGCCAAAGTCCCACCGGAAGAAGGTATAAGGCGTAACGCCCTGCGAGCGGTTGATGAAGCGCACGACGGGGTTGGAGGCGGCTAAACGAGCGGGGATGGGCGGCTCGGTTTCAAAGTCCGGCCGAGGGTTTTGGATAGCCTCAGCAAAGGTAGCGGCCGTTCCGCTGCATCCGCTGGCCGTAGTGATGGTTACGCGCCATACGCCTCCCCGGGTATCCAGAAGCCGATATAGCCCTACTCCCCGCGCTACGGATACCCCATTGAGGGTCCACTCGTAGGTAGCTCCCGGATAGTAGGGGGCCTCCAGCTCAACAAGCGGATTGGACTGGCAGAAGCGAATCGTATCAGGTAGTGTCACCTGTACTGTGGGCGAGATGGTAACCTCCACCGTATCCGTCCCAATGCAGGAGCCAGCCAAGACCACCACGACATAGGTTCCGCTTCCAGACGGGGTCAGGGATGGGCCGTTTGCACCGGGAACGGTGAGGTTATTGCGATACCAGACATAGGTGGCACCGCCGACCACAGGTGCTTGCAGCGGCTGAATGGGGTCTGTGGTGCAGTAGAAGACATCTGGCCCGAGATTTACCGTGATGGCCGTGTCAAACCGCACGGTTACGAAGTCCTGGCCAATGCAGGAGGAGCCCGCCGGCTGCACGGTCACGCCGTAGGTGCCGGGCTGCGTTACGACTAAACTATCGGCGGTAGCGCCCGGGATGACCTGGCCATTTTGAGTCCAGGTGTGAGTAGCCCCGGGATAACCGCTATATAAAGTGACGGAAGTGCCTCCCGACGCACACAGCGTGATATCTGGTCCGAGGTCCACGGGGATTTGGCTGGAAACCTGAATGCTAACGGCATCTTG
>JAPYWM010000082.1 GCA_028276345.1 Sphingobacterium sp. | reverse complement strand
CTGCCACCCTCCACCACGTAGACGGGCGGTATGACTTTTCACCCAGCTTAGACCAGCTCGTCTCCATCGGGGCTTTCTACAAGTACATCCAAAATCCCATTGAGAACTACATTCTCCGGGGTGCGGACAATCCGATTTTGCAGTTTGGGCAGGCGGCTTCGGCTTATCTGGTGGGGATAGAGGCAGAGGTGCGCCTGCGCCTCTTCAAGAGGCTGGATGTGATTTCCAACTTAGCGCTTATTTACAGCCAAGTAGACATGGGAGACCGCGTGAGCGGCCTGGCCGGCGAAAGTCAAGCACGCTACCGACCTCTTTATGGGCAGGCCCCCTATATCGCTAATCTCATCCTCACGTATACGTCCCCTTCTCAGGCTTGGCAAATCACAGGCGCCCTCCAGCAGATTGGCCCCCGCATCTTCTGGGTAGGCGATAACCTCAATCCCACCGTCTATGAAATGCCCCGGCTCGTAAACGACCTCACTATCCGCCGCAAACTCGGCCGCTGGTATATCCAACTGCAGGCCCGCGATATACTCAACCAGCCCTTCGTCTATCGCCAAGATACCAACCTCAATGGCCGCATAGAGAAAAACGAAGACATCGTCATCCGCTACGTGCGGGGCTCCGAGTGGAGTGTGCAGGTGGGGGTGGAATGGTGAGTTTAGTACTTGAGCCAGGTGGCGGTGCAGGTGTCCGTAAGGCCCGTCTGGAAGTCTCTGATTATGTAAGTAACGGTGAAGGCCCGGCGATTTTGGTCGTAGGAGCCGTCGCCACTAATGCTGTAGCGCCGATTGCATACGGCCTGCTGCTCTATCCGGAGCTGATTACCGCTGGTAAGGCGGCCCTCCACTTTGACGGCTTGGCCGCCCTCGCAGGTAAGATTGCCGAAAGGCTCCAGGTATAGGACGTCGGCGTAAACGGTAGAGGGGGAGACTCGCCCTTCATACTGGGGGATGAGGCCCACCTGGCGACAGCGGTCGTCCGCTGTGTAAGTGCCAATCCACCGGTCTGTCCATTTCGTTTCGCACCGGGCCCCCTCAAAGCCCACGGGACACTGACAGCGCCCATTGCGGCAGGTACCGCCGTTGAGGCAGGTGATATTTTCGCAGCTGCCTCGCTTGCAACTCAGCACGAGAGCACCTAACGCTCCTAAAATGATAATTAAACCAGGCCTTCTCATCTATCACCACAAAGTTACGCCTTTGAGCGATTACTCAGCCTATCTCAAAACACACAAGCAGGCAGCCTCCTTAAGAGGCTGCCCACCTGTGCCAGCTTAGTAAAGTCTTACAACCTTATTGCTTGTTATAGGTACCAGTACATGTAACAGCCGCTCCTTGTATCGTAAGAACGTAGGTCAGTGTGAGCTGATTACCATTTAGATTACCCCTGCCATTAATTGTTACAGCGGTGCCATTCACATTCACTGTCTGGGTAGGGATATCGAAGGTAGAGGAAGAAGTTAGTTCGCCATAAATATCTTCAATGATAATGCGATTCGGCGTGGTGCTACTCTTTGTAATAGAAAAAACATCCTCCTCCGGACCACCCCCACAGTTGGTGGTTCCTCGCCAGGAGCCCACGAACTTATCTCGGGCATCTACCTCGCATTTAGATCCCTCCCAGGGCAGGCTGCATCGACAGTTTCCATCTTGGCAAGTGCCCCCATTCTGACAGGTGACGTTCTTGCAGGGGTCTTTCTTACAGCTTTGTAGCGTGAGGGCGCCGAAAAGCGCCATCGCTAATCCAATAATCCGAAGTGTCTTCATACCGCTGTGAAGGTACAACTTCTTCTGCAAACAGCACCCAATGGAGGAGGATGCCAGATTGTAAAACCTCTTTTTGCTTTTTCCGGGTGAGAGGCGTGTGGGGGGGGCAGGACCCTCATTCTGAGGCACAGCAAGAGGTGCCGCCTCTGCCTCGGCATTATCTCTCCACCTGCTCTCTACCTGGCCTCTCCTCCAAGTGTTTCCCGTTGTGTTTCTGCCGGGCTAAATGCAGGAGTTTTTCCGGGCGGGCTCGCCGCAGGGCTGAAAGGCGGACCATGCGGCGTACCTGACTCTTAGGCGCCGCTGCCCACGTCCCGACATCCCATGCTACGTAGGGCTGCGGCGTAAAAGCTATCTCGCCATGCGGCCAGGCAAACCGATTCCATGGGCAGACGGCCTGACAGATGTCACATCCGAAAAGCCATTCGCCTGTGGGAGGCATGCCTTCGGATAGGGCGGGCGCCTCTATCGTCCAGTAGGCTATGCACCGCCGCACATCCAGCTTGTAGGGTTCGAGCGCACCGGTGGGGCAAGCCTCCACACACCGCTGGCAAGTGCCGCATAGGTCTTTCGCCAGTGGCGCATCGGGCGGCAGGGGGAGATTCGTCGCCAGCCCTGCGATGAAGGTATAAGATCCCAGCTTCGGACTGATGAGCAAAGTATTTTTCCCAATCCAGCCGAGGCCCGCCTGCTGGGCGTAGGGTTTTTCCAAGATGGGGGCTGTGTCGACGAAGGGGCGCACTTCGGTGCCAAGGCCGCCTTTTCGCCGAAGGTAATCTGAAATAATATCCAACTTTCGCCGTAAAACACGATGGTAGTCTTCTCCCCAAGCATACTGGGCGATAGGCGGGTGTAGGCGAACGCCCTGGTAGTAGCTTTTGAGGCAAAGAATGAGGCTCTGGGCGGAAGGGAGAAGGGTGCGGGGATGCTGGCGGAGGGTGGGGTTTTCGGTGAGATAACGGAGGCCGGTCAGCCGCCCCGAAAAGACGGCTTGCAGGTAACGTTCGTAGGCTTCTATGAGCGGCTCGGCGGGGGTGATGCCACACGCCTCAAAGCCGAGGCCCTGAGCCAGCGCTTTCACTTGCTGGGCCAGCGCCAGCATCTTTTTTAGGTGTCGAAAAGCGAGGAGGCCGAAGGGCGTACCCGACCAAGGTGGCTGTACGCTCGGGGTAGAGCCCGGCGCCCACGCGGCGTACGTTCAATGAGCCCCTCCATGATCAGGTAGGGTTCGTAGACTTCTTCTAAGGTTTCAGCCTCTTCGCCGATGGCGACGGCGAGGGTTTGGATGCCCGTCGGCCCACCGCCAAAGCGGTCGATTAGCGTCTGCAAAAAGCGCTTGTCGATATCTTCCAGGCCGGCGGGGTCTATTTGCATAGCGGTTAGGACTTTCTCAGCGAAGGCGAGGTCTATGTGCGAGCGTTTTTCTACTTGGGCAAAGTCACGCACGCGTCGGAGGAGGCGATTGGCTGTGCGGGGCGTGCCGCGGCTACGTTGCGCGATAGCTAACGCCGCCTCGGGTGTAATCATTAGTCCCAGAAGCTCAGCTGAACGAAGGATTATCTGCGAAAGCTCTTCTTTCGTGTAATAATCGACATGGATGGTGATACCGAAGCGTGCCACGAGAGGAGCGGTGAGGAGGCCGATTCGGGTGGTGGCACCGACGAGGGTGAAGGGTTTGAGTCGGAGCTGGAGGGTCCGGGCGTGGGGGCCACTATCCAGGACGATATCTATCCGGAAATCCTCCATGGCGCTGTAGAGGAATTCTTCCACGGCTGGGTGGAGGCGATGGATTTCGTCGATGAAGAGCACATCGCCTTTTTCGAGGCGGGTGAGGATGCCGGCGAGGTCAGCGGGGCGTTGGAGTGCGGGGCCGCTGGTGGTGATGAGGTTAGTCCCCATCTCGCTGGCGATGATGTGGGCCAAGGTGGTTTTTCCCAGTCCCGGCGGCCCGTAAAAAAGCACATGATCCAAAGGCTCCCGGCGGTCTCGAGCAGCTTCTATGTACACGCGCAGATTTGGCAGAAAGGGGCGATTCCCGATAAATTCGTCTAACTTTTTTGGTCGGAGGGCGCGTTCCTCGGGGTCTACAGCGGAGCTCATGTTAGATTTTTGACAAGGTGATAGATGGATTTTTCGCCGCGGCGGCGGACGATGATTTTATCCATGAGCTGGCGAATGAGGTATATTCCCAGGCCGCCTGGGCGGTTGGTGTCCTTCCGGAGGAGCTGGGGAGGCATGGGGTATTTGTGGAGGGCGTAGGGCGGGGCTGGGTCGTAGAGGTAAATGTGGAGCTGCTGCCCCTGTATGCGCAGTTCCAGGCGAAGTTTTTGCGCGGGGTCGCTGTGATTGCCATGAATGATGGAGTTCGCGCAGAGTTCTTCCACGGCGACGGTAAGCTGGTTGCGGCGTACAGGGTCCGACACATGGGGGGCGAGGTGCTCCTGGACGAAGTGCCGGATGATAGGGAGGTTGTCGGGCGTGGCCGAGAAGTCCAGGGCGTACTTAGTCATTGGAGACAGACATGACCTTGGTCAGGCCTAATAGGTCGAGGATGTTATAGACTTCTGGGCGGACATGGCGCAGTTCAAAGTCTACCCCGCGATGACCGAAGTTGTCCAAGCTCAGAAGTAGAATGCCTGCTCCTGCGCTGGAGATATACGAGAGGTTCTGGCAATCGAAGGTGATTTTTTTGATAGCCGGATGTTGTTTGAGGGTTTGGGAGAGCTGGTCGTAGAGTTTTGGGGCGCTGAGGGAGTCTAATTCGCCGGCGAGGGTGACGGTAAGCGCATCCGCTGCCGGACTCAGGGTGAGCTGCATCTCCATGAGACAAAGTTAGGCAATTAAGGTTGGTATCTGATGACGATGAGGGTGCCGTCGTCGCCGAGGTGGGTATCGCCGACGAAGTCCTGGACGGCTTGGAGGATATGGCGGGCGATGGCTTCGGGCGTTTCGGAGAGATGGGTCTGGAAGAGGTGCAGGAGACGTTCTAAGCCAAACTGTTCGCCGGCGAGGTTAGTAGCTTCGGTGAAGCCATCGCTGAAGAAGAGCCAAGTGGCGCCGGGGATGAGCGGTGCCGAATGCTTTTCCAGAATACGCCGCACGAGGGTGGAGCTCGCATTGCCCAGGACGACGCCGGCGGGCCGAAGGATCTCGACTTTTTGGATGCGGGGGTCCCAGTAGAGAATCTCGGGATTGCCGGGCCGGTAGAGCGTGTAGGTCTGCGTCTCTAAGTCTAAACGTAGGTAAGTAGCGGCGATGAAGTTGTTTTTATGGAAGACGCGTCGTAGGGCGTCATTGAGGCGCAGGAGCATGTCTTCGGGAGGGAGTTTTTCGGGCCAGAGGGTATTGAGGGCAGCGCGAGCCTGCGCCATCTGGTAAGCCGCCGCAATCCCACTTCCAGCACAATCCGAAAGCCAAAAATCTATCACTTTTTCCGGCACGACCTCCTCAATCTGGTAATAATCTCCTCCGATTGTCTTATCATGCTGCTGAAAGACGACATGATAAGCGACTTTTCCGAAAATAGGCGGTACTGGCGGTAGGAGCGCCTCCCGAGTTTCTTTGAGAAAGTCTATTTCTTTTCGGGAGAGGCGGCGCTCCTCTTGATAAAGGCGTCTGTCCAGGGCCTCCAGGAAAAGAGCAGTTTGCTCTACCAGGGTCGCAATAAGCTGGACATCACTGGCCTCAAAGCAATCTTCGGCTGTGCCGATGATCACGGCTTGCAAGGCATCTACGGGCACGGAGGAGAGAATAGTCATGATAGGGCGCTGGATTACAATGGCTGCCACGGCGGGCAGGCCACGACTCACCTCGGCGGCATTAGATATCGTCTCAATGTAGGTTTCGTGTGGGACCTTGACGCGCAGCCCTTGAAACAAAAATTCCACCAGGCGGGGATACGAGCCATTTTGCGGGCCGGCACTCCGCAAACGCATATACACCCCCTGTACGGTTTCCAGTTCCTGCAAAGTATTCCGCGCAGTTTCTATGATGCCTTCTACCGATTCCTGCTTCTGCTGCTGCTCAAGAAAAGCCGTGAGCAGGGAAAGAAGCTGCTGACTCTTTTGAGCTTTTGGTCCAATACGCGTAACTAAGGGCACAATCAAAAGGCCAGCATAAAAAATAACCAAGCTAATAGCCAGAAGATGCGTGTAAATCCCCAGGATTGTACCATCACGCCCAAACAATCCTGGGAATACCTCCACCCCCAGAAAAAGCGCCGCGCACAACGCTACTAAGAGTAGATAGTACGTCCCATTCCGAATCCCTAAGCTGACGGCATCCTGCGAGTAATAAATCAAAGGCAAAGCAAGCGCCCACAGAAGGAGCGTTAGAAGCCCCGAAACGCTCTCTAACCGAAAAGCAAAAAATACTGCACTCAGCGCGACGAAGCTGTAATAGGCGTATAGCAAATAGAGCTTTGTTTTGGTTGGGCGGATGAGAACCAGGTAAGCGGCAAACACAC
>JAPYWM010000081.1 GCA_028276345.1 Sphingobacterium sp. | reverse complement strand
ACATCCCCGATGCGCTGGCCCGAGGCGCCGCCGCCCTCCTCACCGAAAAGCCCCTGCCAGACCCTGTCCCAGTACCTGTTATTACCGTTCCAAATGCCCGCCTAGCTTATAGTTATCTCAGTAGCGCGTGGTTTGGACACCCAGCCCGCCGGCTCACCATCGTCGGCATAACCGGCACCAACGGCAAAAGTTCCACCGCCTACTATCTGTATCAGCTCTGGCAGAAGGCCGGATATCGGGCTGGCCTTATTGGCACCGTCTTCTGTAAAGCCGCCGATGAAACCCTCCCCGCTACCCTCACCACGCCGGATAGCTATGTCCTCCACCAGCTTTTCGCTGATTTTGTCTCCCGGGGCATCACCCATGTGGCCATGGAAGTAAGCTCCATCGCCTTAGACCAGCATCGCACGGCCGGTGTGCCTTTCACGGGGGGCATCTTCACCAACCTCACCCACGACCACCTGGATTACCACGGCACCTTTACCGCCTACCGCGATGCTAAAAAGCGCCTTTTTGACGACCTTCCCGAAAAAAGCTTCGCCCTCACTAACATAGACGATCGGAACGGCATTTTTATGCTCCAAAACACGCGTGCAAGCCGATATGGTTATAGTCGGCGACAGCCGGCGGACTTTCATGGTACGCTCATAGAAGGGGACGTGTGGGGTTTGAGCCTTCGGCTGCGGCTATCGCCCCTGCGGGGCGTACCAGTGGCCGAGGAGTTTCCCCCGGTACATGTGGCGATTTTGGGAGACTTTCAGCTCGAGAACCTCCTTGCAGCTTGGGGGGCAGCTATTCTGGTAGAGGCCCCCGGCGACGCCCCAAGCCAGTGGGCAGAACTTGGGCGTTTTTATGCGCAGGCCCTTTCCGAGGTACGAGGGCTCCCTGGCCGTATGGAAACCATACCACTGCCGGAGGGGCGCGTAGGGATTGTGGATTATGCGCATACGCCGGATGCGGTGGAGAAGGTTTTACGCGTGCTGCGTCCGCTCGTACCGGCCGGCGGGCAGCTCGTCGCTGTGCTGGGGGCAGGCGGCAACCGCGATGCCTCCAAACGGCCCCTCATGGCCAAAGCCGCCGCACTTCACGCCGACGTCGTGTGGCTCACCAGCGATAACCCCCGCTACGAAGACCCCCATGCCATCTTAGAGAACATGCACCAGCCCCTCCCCCCTACCCTCCGACGAAAAATCCTCAGGGAGGTTGACCGGCGAGAGGCCATCCGGCGCGCCGTCACCACTGCCACCCCACACAGCCTCATCGCCATCCTCGGCAAAGGCCATGAAACCTACCAGGAGATTCAGGGCGTGAAATACCCATTTAGCGACCAGGAGGTACTTCACCAGCTTCGACAGGAGAGCCTATGATTACCGAGCTTTTGAAGTATCTGGATGCAGTGTATAACTTTCCTGGGGCACGGCTGGGATATTATTTGAGTTTTCGCAGTATTGCGGCGGCGCTGACGGCGGGCTTTTTGGGGTGGCTGGTTGGCCCCTGGCTGATTGGGCTCTTGCGGCGAAAGGCCTTTGGAGAGGTCATTCGGACAGACGGTCCCGCTTCCCATGCCTCTAAAAAAGGCACGCCCACGATGGGTGGGCTACTCATTCTCTTGGCTTTTCTGGGGGCGCTCCTCCTGTGGGGTGAGTGGCATAATGCCTATCTCCTGGCGCTGGTAGCGCTGGCACTATGGCTGGGGCTGATTGGCTGGGTGGATGACTATCTCAAGCTACGCCGTTCTAAGAAGGGCCTCTCCGCTCGCGTCAAGCTCCTCGGGCAGGTTGGGGGGGCCTTCCTGCTGTGGGTGCTGATGATTAGCGTGCCGGACTTTTACAGCACGGCGCCGCGGGTGGATGAGAAGGGCCGGGTTCGGCTTAGCGCCACCCTCCGCGAAGCTGGACTCAGACGGGGCGACCACCTCCTCGCCGTAGAAAGTACCCCTTTCTCCCTCAAAGCCTTCAAGTACCGCCCTTTTACCGAGGCTTCCGCTCCCACCTATTATGTGATTGGGCGGGGCGAGGACACGCTCCGGCTCTACATACCTCCTACCGAAAGGCTTGCCGTAGCGCAAGCCCTCTTCGGTGAAAGCCGCCCCCACACCCTTACCCAAACAAACCTCCCCTTCTACAAAAACCAGCTCTTAGAATATGCTCGCCTCGGCACAGACCAGGCTCCGCTCTGGCTCCAAACCCTCTTCTATGGCTTAGTGATCCTTTTTATCGTCACAGCTACCAGCAACGCCTACAATCTCACCGATGGACTGGATGGGCTGGCGGCCGGCGTGGGCGCGATTAGCTTCGTCAGTTTAGGCGCCTTCGCTTACTTTTCCAGCAATAAGCGCTGGGCCGACTACTTTCAGATCCTCTACCTCCCCCATGCCAGTGAGGTAACGATCGTCTGTGCGGCCTTAGTAGGGGGCCTGGTAGCTTTTCTCTGGTACAATGCCTACCCAGCGCAAATCTTCATGGGCGATACGGGTAGCCTGATGGTAGGGGGGCTCCTTGGCGCTGTCAGCCTCATGATCAAGAAGGAGCTCCTCCTACCCCTAATTGCGGGGATTTCCTTTGCGGAGACGGTGTCGGTGATGATCCAGGTGGCGTATTTCCGGTACACGCGACGGCGATACGGCGAAGGACGCCGAATCTTTCGCATGGCGCCCCTGCATCATCATTATGAGCTTCTGGGCTGGCACGAGGTAAAAGTGGTGATTCGCTTTTGGATCGTAGCCCTGCTACTGAACGCTTTGGCTTTCATTACCCTCAAACTGCGATGAGTATGCGAGTAGGCATCTGGGGTCTGGGCGAAAGTGGGGTCGGGGCAGCGTTACTCAGTGCAGCCAAGGGCTATGAGGTCGTGCTGGTAGGGGATAAGCCCCCTACTGGGCCTGACTCAGGCACCGTCCTGCACGCTGCTTCAGCGAGCCTAAAAGCACTGGGTGTACCCCCACCGCGGGATTATGCGGGGATGCTGCGGAAAGCCGACCTCTCCTGGATAGTTACGCCGGACCCGCTTCCGCACCTGCTGGCCTGTGATGTGGTTATTCGCAGTCCGGGCATCCCACCTGCCAACCCCACCCTCCAAGCCCTCCTCCGGGCGGGCAAGGTCATCATCTCCGACCTTGAATGGGGATGGCGCCACTTTCCCCCAGAAAAGACACTCATCCTCATCACGGGCACAGTGGGGAAAAGCACGACTACGGCTTTTCTCACGCATATATTGCGAACAGGGGGGCTTCAGGCAACTGCCACGGGCAATATCGGCTACAGCTTTTGCTTAGCCCTCCTGGAAAATCCCGACACCACCCACTTTGTCGTGGAAGCCAGTTCGTTCCAGCTCTGGGATGCCCCCACCATAAAGCCCCACGTCGCTATTCTGACCAACCTCTCGCCCAATCATCTGGACTGGCACGGTTCGCTGGAGGCCTACATAGCCGCCAAACTCAGCTTTGTAGAGCGCCTGACACCGGGGGACCATCTCATTTACGATGGCGACAGCTGGCTCCTGCACGAGGTGCTACAACAACGCTGGATTCAGGCCCAGACTTGGATCTATCGCCTCGCCTACACGCCTCCCTGCCACGCCTGGATTGAAAACAACAAACTCATCTGTGATATGAAGACGCCAGAAGATTACCATCGGTATGAGGTGTCCTACGAAGGGACACCGCTGGATGCGACGCCTGAGCGAAAGAACAGTCTCGCCGCGGCAATCGCAGCAAACTTATTTAGCATTCGGCGCAAAGACCTGCAGCGGGGCCTTCAGACCCTGCAGAAGCTTCCGCACCGCTTGGAGCCGGTAGCGACCATCCAGGGGGTCACCTACATCAATGACTCCAAAAGCACGAGCGTAGAGTCGGCCTGGTATGCCCTGGATAGCTTTCAAGCGCCCATTGTGTGGATAGCGGGCGGAAAGGACAAGGGCAATGACTACGGGTCTCTGCGGGGGCTGGCCCAGGCCCGCGTAAAAGCCATCATCCTGATTGGCGACAACGTGTACCGGCTGGAGGAAGCTTTTCAGAATGTAGTTCCTCAGATGCATCGGGCGCACTCTATGGAAGAAGCTGTGCGGCTGGCCCATGAGGTGGCGCAACCGGGGGATGTGGTGCTTCTTTCGCCGGCGTGCGCAAGCTTTGACTGGTATCGCAGCTACGAGGAACGCGGCGAAGCTTTTGTAAAAGCCGTCCAGACCTTAGCCAAGGACATTAGTGAGACCCCGCCCCCGCAAAGCCCCACTACGTAGCTTTGCACCTGTGCTCTGGAAAACGCCTACTCGAAGCGGTCCTTCTCTCAGCAGAGCGAAGCAAGGTCACCAGGCCTCCTATCATGGATTGGCGATTATCCCTATCACTCGCCACAGCTTGAAACCAGGGACGTAACATGCATCGGTGGCCCCTTTTTCTCTTACTGGGCACGGTCTGGCTGCTTAGTCAGCACCTCCCCCCGCGCTGGGGAAGCGAAAACGCCCTCTATCAGGCGGATCAAGCCATCAACGAGGGGGCATTTAGTGCGGCGCGTGTTTTTTCCAGCCAGTATGAGACGTATTATCCGACTTTCACGCCTGCGCTACCCCCTTCCGACCTACCTGCCTGGTGGGAAAACTACAGCCGCTACGACCTCCTCCGGGAAGGGAGTGAAGGCTTCCTGGAAGCCTATGCGCGCACCCATCACCCTTCCTATAAAAGCGACTTGGCTCGGTACCATGCCCTCAAATACGCCTTCCTCCGGGGCCACTATGCGCAGGTGCTGGAGCTGGAAAAAGACCTCACCCTCTCCACCCTTCCCCGACCCCTGCAAGAAGAAGCCAGTTTCTTGATTGGCTACGCCGCCTACAAGGAGAAAAACCGGACGCTATCAGCGGCGCGCCTTCGTCCGCTCACAGAGCGCTTGGGGCCTTACCATGATGCAGCGAACTATTATCTGGGGGTCATGGCTTACGAACAGGGGGACTTTATGCAAGCGGCGAGGTTCTTTGAGGCTGTTCAGACCAAAAACCCCTATCGGCTGGCGGTACCCTTATGGCTGGCGTATAGCCTTGGCCAGGCAAAAGCCTATGACCGCCTCGCTGCCCAGGTAGAACGGTGGCTCACGATGGATCCGGAGCCCTGGTACCGCGATACGCTCTGGCCTTATGTGGCGGTTACCCTGGCTCAGGGCGGCCTCTGTGATAAGGCTACTGAGATTAAGCCCGCCGAAACCCACCCGCTCGCCCGCTGGTGGATAGGCGTCTGTTATGCCCGCCAGAAAGCCTGGGATAAAGCCATAGCGGCCTGGGAAGCCCTGACAGATCGGGAAGATACGCTGGGGGGATGGGTCGCCTATGGATTGGCGCATGTCTTTGCTACACAAAACCGCTGGGAGGAAGCCCTCCTCTGGGCGAAAGCTGCTGCCAGCCGCTTCGGCCCTCCCCAGGAGGAAACCCTCTGGCTTTTAGCGCAGGCCGCCTGGCAGGCCCGGGACTACGAAACCTGTGCAGCCGCCCTCGTCCGCTACCTCCAGCTCCCCCTCCCCCCCGAAAAGGCCACCGAAGCCCGCCTGATGCTGGCGAATAGCCATATCCTGAAGGGTAACTACGCAGAGGCCCTGCGCGTGCTGAGCGGGGAAAAAGACAGCCGCTTTGAAGAGGCACGGCAGCGGGCGTTGATCCTCCAGGGGCTCTCACACTGGCAGCAGGGGGACCTTTCTGCTGCGATGGAAGCCTTTTCAGCGGCGGCGGGCGGTTCTGGCCCCCACACGCCCACCGCCCTCCTTTGGATGGCCGAAACCGCCTACCGCCAGTCCGACTTCGCCAGGGCCGAGAAAGCCTATCGGGACTTCCTCCGCCACCCCGCCGCCGATAAACATCCCCAGAAAGACCTCGCTATCCTCTACCTGGCTTGGACCCTCCTCCAGCGTGGCAACGCCTCCGAAGCCCTGCGCCTGACCGAAACCCTACGCACCCGCTACACCCCCCGCCAGGAAATTGGGAAAACCGCTACTTTCATCGCCGCCAGTGCCTACTTTTTGCAAAAGCAGTATCGCCAGGCGCTGGACCTTTTCCAGAAGGTCCTGAGTGTGGATCCGCAGGAAGTACAGGCGCGTTATTATGCGGCGCTATCCCTGATACGCCTGGAAGCCTACCGGGAAGCGGAAGACCTTTTATCGGCGGGCCCAACAGAGGCTCCCGGCGCAGATAAGCTGCTCCTCTTGCGGGCCGAACTCTGCGCCGAGTGGCTGAATAAGCCCGCCTGCACTCGCACTGCTGCAGAAAAGCTCTTGC
>JAPYWM010000003.1 GCA_028276345.1 Sphingobacterium sp. | reverse complement strand
GAAAGAGGGCTTTGTAGTGCTGGCCTATGCCCCGGATGATCCCATCGTTTGCCGGCGCCTATCCGATATTGGCTGCGCCGCCGTGATGCCCTTAGCTGCGCCGATCGGAAGCGGCCAAGGAATACGCGATCCAGAACGGCTGGAGATGATTCGCCACCTGGTGCCAGACTGTCCACTCGTGGTCGACGCAGGCATCGGGAGTCCAGCGGATGCTTGCTTAGCGATGGAGTTAGGCTATGACGCCGTGCTGGTGAATACCGCCATCGCGGAGGCGATGCATCCTGTTCAGATGGCCGCTGCTATGCGCACCGCGGTAGAAGCAGGCCGTCAGACTTACTACGCGGGCCGCGTCCCAAAAGTCTCTTACGCTCGCCCCAGCAGCCCCCAGGAAGGCCTACCGCTATAAAGTCTGTCGCTTCTGCGCTAAGTATAGCACCCGTCCCATCGGCGCTAATACCACCTGCTCCCGTACTACAAAGAACCTCCCCAGTAGCCCCTCAAAAGCTTCCTGGCTGTGGTCGGGAAAGATTGTCGGCCGGGAATGGAGGAACTTTATCTGCGGGTCGTCGATGGGGATATACTCTATTATCAGATGGCCCGCCGGCGCTAAAAGCTGCGCCAGCAGCTCTATCTGGATAGCATAAGGAATGAGATTCCTATACCGCAGATGATGGGTAATAGCCAGAGCAAGACTAACATCAAACCGGCCTTGCAAGCGCTCTAAAAGGCCCGGGAGGACGTTCCCCATGCCCAGGGGCGGCGAAGGCTGACTGATGTCTGCCCAGATGGGATAGAGATGCTTATGCTGCGGGCCGAGACGCTCCCACAGGCGGTCTATAGCAAGGGGGTCGTTTTCTAAGGCTACTACGCCCTCTCGGGCCCGCAGGGCCAGCAGGCGCGTATAGCCTCCCTCATGCGCACCAATATCCAATCCCCACCCGATAGAAAGCCTCTCTATCCAGGCCTGCACGGTAGCTTCTTTTTTCTCGCGGGCTTCGGGGGGATAAGGGCAGCTTTCCGTGGCATAACCCTCCCACGGTGAAGCTGGATAACGCGGTTTTAGCCCTTCTACTCCCACAATAAGCGACTCAACAAGAGTAAGGAGCCTTTGCTTGGGTATTTTGGCAGGTTTACTCTGGCCAGATGCTAAACGGCGTAGTTTATGGGGGTAAAGATGAAGGAGGCCCAAGCCTGACCAGCGGCCCCTAAGCGGAAGAAGCGACCATACCAGGTCCAGCGGTAGCCCCTCGGGATAAAGCTGAATGAGCTTACCCAGCCGCCGATCGCGGAAGCTCATCAGCAGAAGCAGGGCCAGAAAGGCCTTCACAAACTCCATGTAGGCCGCCCAAGGCAGACCCTCCAAATAAGGCTCCAAGGAGAGCTGATCAAAATGACACATTTTCCCCTGGTAGAGCGTTAGGTTGAACGGTGTCGCATCCCGTAACCAGAAGCCTTCTAAGAGAGCCTCCTTTTGGATAGTCAAAGTCGTCAGAGCGGCTTCCCGCCAAAGCGGGAATGGCCATTCATAAGGATAGAGTATAAGGGGAAGCACCGGAACCTCAAAGAGGTAGGTAGCTTCATCTTCGGCGGCAGGCGGCAACGTAAGCGGTAACCATATTCCTCGTTGCGCGAGCTTCTCCTGCAGGGGTAGGGTAGCCTGAAAAAATGGCCAAGCTTCCTTGGATATATAGCGGTAGGCGCGCCCATCCCGCCAGTCAAAGCCCCCCCGGGGATCGCGGCCGCTAATCAATGCGATCTAACTTTCTTTCGGGAGTTTTTCCTTTTTGCCGATAAGTCTGCGGAAAAAAGCGGGAATATCTTTTCTAAAGAATAGCCACATTGCTGCAAGGCCTGCGATGAGCCCTTGCAGCAGAAGGCCCCCTATCCCCGGGTCTATGTAAGCCCATATCATGAAGCAAAGGTAAAGCTTAGAGCGTTTCCGCCGAGGGAGAGAGAGGAGAAACTTGCCTTTTTATCGGATTGGCTATTTGGAGGATGATCCGGCCCAGGTCGTGGTGATTGGTCGCTTTGAGAAAGGCCTCCCGGGTGCTATCTGGTAGGGTCCAAGACGTATACAGGGCGGCAATGGCACTTCGCGCAATTCGCTGGGCTGTATCCGGGGGCAGATGATAGGGCGGCCCTCCCAGCTCATAAGGCCCATGATCGGAAAAAATCAGAATAGCGTACGGGCGGGGATTCCCCATACGGCCCCGCTGAATATCAGACACAACCTGCAAAAGAACCTTTTCTGTATAGGTAAAACTGGCTCGTAAGGTATTCAGATTATCTTCCCTATTCCGCAGGTAGCGCCCATCCGCATCAAATACATAAGGCCAGTGCGAGGTAAGGAGGTGATAGTAGTAAAAGACGGGACGTGATTGCCGGGAAATAGACATAGACCTTGCGAACGTAATAGAATGCCATGCATAGGTACTCCACCGACTGGTATAAGGAAAACTCATGCCGAAGATGTTGTAATAGCTGTGAAAGTGAAAACACGGCATAGATTGCAGGGCATAGTACATAGGCAAAGGGCCTGTGAGATAGTAGCCTTTTTCTCGCAAAACCTGCGAAAGAGAAGAATAGGCGATAATGTCGTAGGTTTTTTTCTGCATCATATAACTTTCTAATGCAGGCGGTGAAAGGGGCAACTTATCTGGCGATGCAAAGTAATACAAAGCATGAATTGTGGCATTATAAGGAAGGGAAAGCGAGGAAAGAAGAAAGCCTTTCTGCAAAAGACTATCCGGATAAGAGAAGGATAAATGCAAGTATCGCTCAAGCGTATCCGGCTCACCAAACGCGTCAAAAACTAAGCAGTAGATGTCTGGATAGCGAAGGGTACTGTCCTGCAAGGCCGCTTCCGGACAGGCCGTGGGCGAAGGTTTACGAAGATAAAAATGATCCCGAACCTGGCGAATAACCAAACGAGCATGTAATAAAATGATCATTGCTAAAACAGATAAATGAATAAAATGTGCTACTCGCTGACCGATCTGTATTAGCCGAAGAAGCGGCAAAGTGAGAAGCGGGATAGCCAGGGCTTCGGGATGCACATTCCAGACTTCATGCAAGGTCCGAAGCAGCGGAAGCTGCGTCCCGCTACGGATAAGCACAAGATTAGCGATAAAAAATACGGCACTTCCCAGAGTGGCCCGTTCTTTTGAGCCAGTCAGCACGTAAGATAGACCGTAAACAATGAGATTAGTCAGAATATATATTGGCAATCGGGCCAGGAATACCACATACGGCTGATACAAATAGATTGCGTAGTACAGGTAGATCGTTGGCCATAGCAAGAATGCCGCATAAGGCACACTCGTAACCAAAACCCTTGCCTGCTGAAGTATGCTCATAAAAACGATGGGCGGTAAGAAGACTAATTCTTCTTACCGGCCGGCTGTGCAGAAAGTTCTTTTTGCATATCTTCCAGATTTCCCTTAGCTAAGAGAAACTCTGGAGCGACTTGAAGGGCTTTTTCGAAGGCTTCTTTGGCTTTTGGGTAGTCTTTCTGGAGGCGGTAGATGACGCCCCGCACATTATAGGCGGCGGCGCGCAGGGGGATTTCTTGGGTTTGGCCATCGGGTGTGGTGATGCGCACCCGCGCCTGCGCCGACTCCGGAAGATTCAAAAGCCGATCGATATTAGCCTGGCATTCCCCATAACGCTGAAGGTTGAACTGCAACGTGACAATCTGATAGAGGTGGAGAGGCTCATTCGTAATCTCATACAGCTTTTCGTAGGCCTCTATGGCTTTTTTGAAGTCCTGGAGGTAGTAATAACTCAGCGCTTTGATTTCGGCGAGCGTGGCATTTCGAGGCTGCTGAGGGAGAATCTCATCTACCACCATAATAGCTTGCCGGTAAAAACCCGCCTCAAAGTACGCCTGTGCCAGACTATCCAAAAGACCAAAGGAAGCCCCTTCAGTAGCTATGCGGTGATGCAGCGCATAAATTTTGATGAGTGGGTCATTATACTGCACCGCTTGCTGGTATATTTTGATAGCGGTGGAGTCTACCTTGGCTGCCTGTGGCATGGGAGCGTTTGTTTCTTTTTGCTTCTTCTGGCACCAGAGAAGAGAGCCGAGCGCCAGAATGGCGAGGGAAGTTCGCATGGCGCAAAATTCGTTTATTTTGGGTGGTGGCAAGCGCATGGGGCATAAGCCTGCTGGTAGTGAGCTGGACAGGGTTACTCTGGGGGCAGGGGATGCTCTCCTCGCCGAGATATGAAGGGGGGGCCGCCGGTCCTTGGTACGTCTTAGAGAGTGGGCCAATAGTAGTTTACTACACGGCCGGCCAAGAAGGATTAGCTAAAGAGGCTATACTTTATGCACGGGATGCCTATGAGGAGCTCGTGCACCTTTTTGATTATCAACCGGAGGGGCAAGTCGCCCTTCGCCTGCACCCGACCCTGTATAGCTATGGTCATACACCACGCTGGAAAGTTTCCAGCGCATTGAGCGCGCCCCCAAACCTCGCCGAGATAGCTCGCCTTACAGATAAGCCAGCCTTTGTAGGGCAGGTGCGCAGTGAGGTAGCCGTCCTCTTTCTCACACAGTTTTATTACGGCAGGGGCGTGCGATTTCAAAATCGCACCCTCCTCTACCTACCGGACTGGTTTTTATGGGGATTTGCATTCTTCTGGGGAGAAGGATGGACAACTGCTGACCGAGCTCGCCTCTCCATAGAACATCCTCAGCATCTGAAACGCCTCTGGCAACGGGAAGCCGCACCCTCCCCCACTTACCGCTCCCTCTACAAGGCTATCTGGTACTGGCTGTATCGCACTTACGGCCAGAAAAAGCTGATAGACCTACTTTACATGGTTCAGCTCACGCGGCAAGTTTCAGAGGCCTTGTCTCTGACTCTGAATATCACTGAGGAGGAAATGACCGAAAAGTGGCTGGAATTTTTAGGCACCTTCCAGCGAGAGGCCCTGTCCCCGGCAAAGGATGACTCGCTGAATATGGGCAAGTTAGAGATCATTTCGGCAACAGTCTCCTCAAAAGGTGAGCTGGCAGTGGCAGCGTGGGAGAAGAAGGCCAACCGGGTGGAATACTGGTATTTTTCTACCGAGAGGGGCTGGACTCGTCTACCGGGGGGCTTCCCATGGATAGGGAGCGGGGAATATTACGGGTTTTATGAGATAGGGCTCCCACTGGGCTATTCGCCGCAGGGACAGATAGCCTGGATAAGTTATACCCCCAGCAGTGCGGTGTTATGGGTCTGGAATCCCGCCGGTGAAACGGGAGCTAAGCGGCACACGCTCTCCCTGAAAGGCATACAAAGCCTCTCTTGGCAGGATGAAGAGACGATACTCTTAGTGGGGTGGGAGGATGCAGCCGCCCAGGTGTACACGTACGATATACGGCGGGAGCGTCTGCGAGCGCTTACGCAGAGCCCCGGCGATAAGAAGGATGTTTTCTGGCTGGGCCGAACGTTTTCCTACTTCTGGCAAGCAGATAGCTTAGGGCGGGGTGGGTACGCGGCAGTTTGGCAACCCTACGGTTGGGCAGAGGGGGCTGGCGTATGGGCCTATCGTGAAGCGCTGCATGACTGGGGGGGCGGCTGGCTCAAACGCGGAGACACGATTATCTCCGCGCAGAACTTAAGCGGATGGTGGCATCCGTGGATCGTAACGCCTGATACCCTGTATCCCAGCGCATGGGGAATACCCGGATTTATCCAGTGGATTGGCCGGAGCAGGGATAAAGCCTATTACCTATACTACCATAGTAGCGACCGAAAAGCCGTAGGGAGCGTATCGTGGGCGGTGCTTTTGCAGGCTGGGACAA
Organism: Sphingobacterium sp.; assembly: GCA_028276345.1. GTDB lineage: Bacteria > Bacteroidota > Bacteroidia > SpSt-205 > SpSt-205 > JAPYWM01. Next base: position 21,057 of record JAPYWM010000003.1, on the reverse strand, counting down.
GCTATCCGGACGCGATGGCGGCGGAGGGGATCCAACTGCGCTTGCAGCGGCTTAGCCGGTATAGTCAGCCCCCCCCGCTCAAGCCTACTGTAGACACCACGCTTCAAGATACGCCTCGCAAAGCTCGTGGCGCGTTTTACTACTTTGACGAGGAGTATGAGCGGCCACGCCGCCGGAATCGCCGACAGATCGTGGCACCCCTCCAGCGGGGGAAGTACTTTTATCCAGACTCGCTCCAGGTACAAAGCGCCGGGCGGATGCGGCCCCAGGGGCTCTGGCAGGGGATCCGGGTGGTGCCGGTGCTTCATCCCCTCATGAGATTGGGCCTGCATATTCATACGGGGGCAGAGACTTTTTCGAGGCGGTATTCTGTGTGGGGTGCCTGGCGGCCGTATGTAGACCTACGAAGCTCCGACCTATGGCTGGGGCTTCGGCGGCGAGTGGGATGGTGGCAGCCTTACCTGCAAGCCCATCGGCAAATGCACTACTTTTCTGCCACGCGCTATGGGCAGGGCCTACGGCTCCTTAGCTGGGCGGGCGAAAGCGGCGTGAAGCTTATCCTCGAACCGCAGGGAAGGTGGGAACTGACAGCAGCTGGTCTTCTTCTGCATAGCCGGCGCTATGTGCTGATCCTCCGGGACCAAACCCCCGCTAATGGCGAAGCGCTCTGGATAGGCGGGCGAGTAGGGACGCATTATCAGCACTACCGCTATCGGGAGGGGTTCTTATGGTGGGGGCGCAGCCTGAAAGTGGAGGCTGAACTGTACCGACGCGGCGCCGAAAACGGCTTTGGCGTGATCCAGGCGGCGGGAAGCTGGCACCAGCCGCTCCTTCCCTGGCTGGTGGGCGACCTATCTGCGCAGGCTGCCCTGGGAAGCCCCACAAACCCCCGCTACTTTCTCCTGGGAGGCATTCCCGACTGGGTCAACTACGAGGTGCTAAACCGCTCGCAGCTCCCCCTCTTAGGACCAGTGGGAGGCTACTACCTCAATACCTTCGTCACCCTACCGGGCTACCCGTACCATGCCCGACGTGGCCGAAACCTGCTTATGGGAAACGTAGCGCTGCGTGTGCCCCTTCTGGCCGTAAACCCTCCTGCCATCCTGCCCACCCGCCCTATCTACAACCTGGAATGGAAAATCGCCCTTTACGCCGGCACAGTCTGGAGCACCGGCAATCCCTTCTCTCAGAAAAACCCCATCGATGCTGAATTCATCTACAAGCCACCCCTGGTGATTTCTGTGCAGACCTTGCGCAGCCCGTTTCTGCTAAGTGTGGGGACCGGGTTGAAATTCCGGCTGATGGGGCTACCGGTGGAGGGGAGTCTATTCTGGCCCATCGAGGACGGGCAAGTAGGGAAGATGCAGTTTTTACTGGGTTTTCAGGCGCCCCTCCCGTGAAAATGCCTAACTTAGTGGCATGGTAGGGATTCGGCGCGTGCGGCGCTGGGCGCTAATAGGCCTTCTCGGGATAGCCCTCATAGTTCTTTTGGGTGGGGTAGGCCTTTACCGGCTGGAAAAGGACTACCAGGAATTTCAGCCCCGGATAGCCGCTCTCCAAACAGCCCTTAATGAAACCGAAGTCGATATATGGCGTTTACAGCTTCGTTTCGAGGCGGAGCTCTTTTCCAGACTCCTGGAGCGCACCCTCCCCCCGACCCTCTATCCCCACGTGAATATCCAACAGCGCCTCACAAAAGACGTAGAGCCGCACGCCAAGGGCATCCTGACGCCCGCTCATATCCGCGAGCTGGCAAGGTCCCTTTTGGAGTGGGATAGAAACTTAAGGAGCGCAATGCAGCTCCTATCTAAAAACCCCACCGACAAAGCCATTCTCCAAAGCGTGATTGAAAGCTACTTCTCCCAGGCGCCTAAGGCCACGTCCGATATAGAGACAGCCTTTCGGAAGGCCCGGACACGCATCGAAGAGGTCCAGAAAGAGGAAGCGGCGCGTTATCGCGCAGAGCGACGCCTGTGGCTGATAGGCATGGGAATAGCCATGCTCCTATGGTTCCTCCTCCTCGCCATCATCGTCTCCCGAGTAGGCCGGGCCGAAGAAGAAGCCCTTCGCCGGGGACTCAGCGCCATCACCAAAGGCGAAAAAATGCCTCCTCTACCCGGCTCCCTCCAACCCCTATCCGAAGCCTACAACCACCTACTTCGCCGATGGCAGGGCCTCTCCTCCCTCGTAGAGGCCTGGCCTAACTACCAAGCCTCCGACACCGAAGACACGGAATGGTCCACCCTCCTGGGCGAATCTTGGCAAAAACTCAAAACCATCCGAGAAACCTTAGAAAGCCTGGAAGCCCACAATGCTAAGCTCCAAGCCAGTTTGCAGGACACTGTCGAAACCTTTCAAAAGACGGAAGCTGACCTGCGCGAGCAGATAGAAAAGCTGCGCCTGGAGCTGGGCGCCCTCCAAAATGCGTTTCCCTTAGCGCAGGCGGATGCAGAAGGGGCATTTCTCTTTCAGAATGACCAGTTTGCGGCGATTGCACGGGCGGAAGGGTGGCAGCGCGTGCAGGACTTTCCCATTCGGATAGCCTGGGATGCCTTACAGGAGGGGGGCTTAGCTCGTCAGGAGATCTTTTCCGGCCAAAAGGGCGATTATGTGGTGTACTTTCTGCCGTATCGGCTGCGGCGAGGTGAAAAGCCGCGCCTGGTGATAGCAGTGGCACCCGTAGAGCACCTACGCACCCAAAAAGAAGCCTTAGAGCGCCAGCTCAATCAAGCTGAGCGCACCATCCAGCGCTTACAGCAGGAGATAGAGACCCTGCATCTGAAACTCTCCCGCCTCCAGCAGACTCACAAGGTGGAGCTGGAGCGGCTCATGCGGCAGCGGGAAAGTCTCGCTGCGCTCCTCCGCAACCCCGCCCTCCAAAGTGGCGAAGTCATAGAAGGCCTATCCGCTATCAGCGAGGTAGCCGCTACCATCGCCCCCGAAGCCCGATATAGTTTCTGGGTCTTTGACGAGGAAGGGCAAGGATTGCACTGCTTAGAAAGGTACGACCCCACCCTGCTCACGCACAGCAATACCTTAGACCTCCCAGCAGACGCAGCAAACTGGCTCCGAGAAAAACTCAGTTCAGAACAGCCCCTCGGGCCGCTCCCGGCACCAGAAACCCCCCTCGCCCCCATCGCTACCGCTACCCAGACCGCCCTCTACGCCTTCCCTCTCCTCATGGACGAAACCCTCGTCGGCGCCTTCCTCATAGAAGCCCCAGCCAACCAACCCCTCCAAGACAAGGAGTTTTTCTTTATCCTCTCCAAAGTGGCGGCGCTTCTCTTTCAGCAGGGGCACCGCCGCCTCGTAGAAAAGCAACTCCTCGTGTCCCTGGAGGAAAACCAATCTCTCGTGGAAGAGCTGCGACAAAACATCGAGGAGCTGGAAGCTTCCGCCGAAGAGATGCGTCGCACGCAGGCAGAGCTACGCGGACAGATTCAAGCGCTTAACGCCGCCGCCCTCGTAGCTGAACTTCGCCCCGACGGCACCATCATCTACATCAACGAATCCTTTCAGCGGCTCTTTGGCTACAAAGCATCGGACCTCTTAGGCCACTCTTACCGGGAACTCCGAAAAGCCGACGACCCTGCTGTCCTGGACCGCATTTTCACTAAGCTATCGCAGGGCGAAATCTGGCAAGAGGTCGTCCAGTACCAGACCGCCTTTGGCGAACCCCTCTGGGTCCAGCAAACCATTACCCCCGCCCACCTCGCAGAAGGCGAACTCTACAAGTTTATCCTGGTCGGCTTTGACATTACCCTCCAAAAGCAGCAGGAGCAGGAAATCCAGAAAGCCCTCCAGCTTGCCTATGAACAGGAGCAGATGCTGCGGGCCAGTACGGAGGAGCTGCGCCGCAGCAACGAGGGTTTCCGCTCCTCGCAAATGCAGCTCTCCGCTCAGCTGGAAGCCCTCAATAATGCCGCCTGGCTCTTTGAAACAGATAGCGACGGTACCCTCACCTACCTCTCCCCGAGTTTCCTGGAAAGCCTAAGCTACACCCCCCAGGACCTGCAAGGCAAGCATTATGGGGTGCTCTTTTCCGACCGGCAGCCGCTCTCCCTCATTCAGGGCCACTGGCGCACCATCCGCCAGGGCCAGGTCTGGAAATCCGAAGTAGAACTCAAAGGCGCCCTCGGGCAAACCTTTTGGGCGATTCTCGCCAGCACCCCCGTCATCGACCCCCGCACCCAAAAACTCCTCAAAACCATCAACATCCTCGTCGACATCACGGAGCAAAAAGAGCAGGAGTTTCGCCTCAAAGAACAGCAAAATGCCCTTTCTCTTCTGGCTTCGCACCCCGCTCTGCGCGAAGGCAATATTGAAAAAGCTTTCCAGGTGATCGCCGAAGTTACCCTCCAGACACTCAAAGCCCATCGGGTGTCCTTGTGGCTCTTTGAGGAGCCCGATCTCGCCCGCTGTGTAGCCGTCGCCGAAAAAGAACCGCACTTCCACGAGGCGGGCAGTGTCGTCAACCGCAGCCTCTATCCCCTCTACTTCCAGAGCCTCGAACTGGAACAGGTGATTGCTGTTACGGATGCGCTCTCTGACTTGCGTACCCGAGAGCTGGCCCTCCCGCTCTTCAAGCCCAACCACATCATGAGCGTGATGGATGCCCTGATCCGCGTGGGGAATCGCAGCGTAGGCCTCATCAGCATAGAGCAGCGCCATGCCAAGCGAGAGTGGCGCCTCGATGAGGTCAACTTCCTGCGCGCCGTCGCCGCCTCCGCCGCCTCCGTGATCGAAGAACAGGCTCATGCCTATGCCCAAAAATTAGAGCAAGCCAATCGCGAGCTCGCCCAGCGCACCCAGGAGCTCGAAGAGGCCATCCAAAACATCCAGGAAAGCATCCGTTACGCCCGGCGCATCCAACGCAATATCGTTCCCCCAGAAAGCCTCCTCAATACCTACCTCGGTAAAGACAACTACTTCATCATCTGGCGCTCCAAAGAGCGCAATGGCGTAGGCGGGGACTTTTACTGGTTTGCCCCGTACGAGGACCGCTATTTCATTGTCGTAGCGGATGGGACAGGGCATGGTGTGCCGGGTGCTTTCATGAGCCTTATCGGGAGTATCTTTCTCGACCAGATTATCAATAAGCGCCGGGTGTGGGAGCCTGCGCAAATCCTGCATGACCTGCATATCGAGGTGCGCCAGGCCCTCAAGCAAGACCTGGAAGAGGGAACCCCTTCCCGCGATGGGATGGACATAGCCTTGGTCTCTTACTTCCCCGCGACCCATCGGCTCGTCTATGCCGGCGCTAACCTCCCCCTCTACTACTGCCTCAAAGGCCCCGACCTGCGCGAAATCAAACCCGACAAAAAACCTATCGGCGGCGAGCAGCTTGAGGAAGAGCGCTTCTTCACCCAGCATGAAGTGCAGCTGGAGCCAGGCGACTGCTTCTATCTCTTTACGGATGGGCTGGTAGACCAGCCCGGCGGCCCCGACGGCAAACGCTTCGGCACCAAGCGGTTCAAGGAGTTTATCGTGGAGACCTACTTAGAGCCTTCCATGCCCAAGCGCCGCGCTATCCTCAATCAAATCTGGCGCGAATGGAAAGGCGACGCAGAGGAACAGGTCGATGACGTCACGGTGTGGGGCGTGCGGATTCCAGTATGAGGTGGGTGGGAGTCGACTTAGGACTTCAGACAGCCGCCATAGCGGTAGTTACGGGTAGCTCCTCAGGGCCATGGGCGCTGGAGAGCGTGAAAGTCCTCAACTTACCGGCTGGTACCGTAGCGGAGCGCCTGGAAGTCTATCGCCTCTGGCTCAAAGAACAGATCACGACCCACCTAAGGTCAGACGTGGCAGGCGTCTTCGCCGAAACGCCCTTTGCCGGCAAAAACATCCGCAGTGCTCTCCTCTTAGGCACTTTACAAGGGGTTACTTGGGCCCTGCTGCAGGAAAGTGGCACCCCAAGCCTCCAAATGCTCGCTCCCACCGATATCAAAAAAGCTTTGACTGGCCGGGGCTCTGCCACCAAGGCCCAAGTAGCCGCATGGCTCGCCCATTACCTTCTACCGGAGACGCCCCTCCCCAAAAACCACCATGCTACAGACGCCATCGCCATTGCCATCGCCGGCGCCCTCACTCAAAATTCCCCAATCACCCGCACATTCACCAGCCGGGCAGACAGGTAGTTCGGCACCGCCCACCGCACCCCATACACATCCGCTATCCACTGGTAGGAGACGACATTGTAGCGCTGGAAGAGATTGAACACATCTATGCCTACCCACAGCGAACGCATCCAGCGCCCCTCTGAAAAAAGTATCACCCGGCTCAGCCCCAAATCCACCCGATTGTAAAATGGCATCTGGAAGACCGTCCGCCGCTCAAGCTGACGGGGCACGCCAAAGGGCATCCCCGACGCAAAGACAAACTGGATGTTGACCTTGTAGAGGGGGTTCGTCGGGAGCTCATCCTGAAAGTAAAAAGCGAAGCTGATACGTTGGTCGCTGGGACGGCGCATCCAGGGCAGCTCGCCGGGCTTTTCCCGGGTGCGGAGGAGACTTAGGCTAAACCACGAGTCCGTCCCCGATAGAAACTCGCCATTGAGGCGCATGTCCAAGCCGTAGGCATAACCCCGGGCGAGGTTAGCCCCATAATAGCGCAGGCGGACGTTTTCTATCTCGTAGGGAACGAGGTCCCAGAGGTACTTGTAGTAGGCTTCGGCAAAGTACTTGAGGGGGCGTCCCCATAAGGTGAAGGTGTAGTCTACCCCGCTCACCACTTGGAAGCTCTGCTGAGCCCGCAGTGTAGGGATGAGCCGGTAGTCAATCGCCCGGAGCTCCCGATAGAAGGGCGGCTGCGCATAAAAGCCCGCTCCAAACCGATACTGCAGCCGAGGAGCAGGCTGATAGAGCACCTGCAGCCGGGGCGTAAGAAGAAGCTGGCGATTATTCCCCGCGAAGTGAGCTCGCAGGCCAGCCTCTATCCGCCAGCGGCTCCAGCGAAAGCTCTGCTGGACAAAGCCCATGAGACGCCGATTCATGAGACGCTGATCCCAGAAGTATCTCTCATCCAACCGCACATAGTCCGCCGAGTCTATGGCGCTCCATTCATACACCCTGTCGCGAAAGGACTCATACTGGCCGCGCACACCCCACAAAAGCCGGTGCCGGAGGTTCGGGTCCCAAGCCCACTCCCCCTGATGCGCTAAATAGCCCGTGCTGATGTCGAGATAGTTTCGGGCGTGGCGAATCTGGCTCCCCGCACCCCGCAAAACCACCACTTCATTATACAGGCTGCTGCCGAGGCTGGTCTGCACCTCACCCAGCAGGTAGGCGCCTTCGGTGTCTATCAGCTCATCTTCCAGGCTCTGGAAGAAGCTCCCAATAAGCGAGAGGCGCAGGCGGGCAGAGGGCCGGTGCGTGAGGGTCAGAGCCGTCTGGCCGGTATTGTAACGCAGCAGTTCCGCCCCGGCAAAGTAAAGATTCACCCGAAGGGCGAAGTTAACTAAGCCGAAGGTGGCTTCGCCACTCTGGGGAAAAAGCCGGTAGCGATTAAGTAGGCCCGTGGTGAGGAAGTCTATGCGCCATTTTTCTTGGTCTTCTCGGAAGCGGGACCAGGAGAGATACGCCTGCCCATCGTAGAAAACGGGCCGGTACTGGCCTTTGACGGGGAGGGTATTTAGCAGGTAGCCGATAGCGAAGCGCCGCCCCCCCACCGCATAATAAACGCCGCCTTTTTTGCCGATGAAGGCTATGCTCTGGCTCAGGAGGCCCAGCTCTACTATCCTCTGCGGCTGCGCCCGCCGCTTATATGTAATCTGCAAGACAGATGAGAGCTTATCGCCGTACCGAGCCTCAAAGCCCCCCGTACTGAAAAAGGCCTCTTCTATCAGGAGGGGATTGACGAAGCCGAGGCCTTCCTGCTGGCCGCTGCGAGCCGAAAAGGGCCGATAGATTTCTACGTCGCCGGCATAGACCAGATTCTCGTCGAAGTTGCCCCCGCGCACCCGGTACTGCGAGGAAAACTCATTGGTAGAATGGGCGCCCATGAGGACGAGACGGCTTTCCAGGTCGGGTTTGAGACTGGGCATGGTGGGGAGGGCCTCTGTACGAATGGGAATAGGCTGCAAAAACGGCCGCTCGGAAAGATCAGTCGGTTTGGCTTTTTCGCTCTGGATGGTCAACGTGTCGGTGCGCACCTCCCGGGCGCGCAGACTCAGCGTGAGGGGCGTAGTGGCCCCAGCCTGCACCCACACCTCCGTCTCCAAGGGATAACCCTCTATGTGGGAAATCCGAAGGCGCGCTCTTCCCGCAGGCAGGGTTAGGAGAAGGCGCCCCGCCGAGTCAGTGGTATAAGTGCCTTCACTCGTCTCTACCCGGGCATAGGGCATGGGGCGGTTTTCCGAAGAGACTACCTTGAGGAATAGACGGCCTGTTTGCGCCCAGAGGGAAGAAAGGAGCATGGCCCAGAACCACCTGCGCGGGGCATAATGCATAAAGGGAGAGCTTTCTGCCGCGGCAAGATACGCAAAGACTCACTTGAAAAAGCCCAGAATACCAATAGCCAGCACGAGAGTCCCAAAAACGGTCTCCAGGGTTCGGCTGCGCAGGCGCTGGGCCCAGCGCGCCGTGAGCGTGCTGGCTATCAATAAGCCCACAGCCATAGCCAGTCCCATCAGTACATTCACATGCCCACTCCGGTAATAAGGTAACATGGCCCCGATGAGAACGGGGATGCTCAACGTGGCCAGGCTCGTGCCCTGTGCCACGTGCTGGTCGTATCTCAGGATGAACCGAATGAGCGGCACAATGATGATGCCCCCGCCCACGCCCGTCAGCCCGCTTAGCGTACCCGAAATAAAGCCAATCAAAAGGCCCCGTAAGACCTTCTGCACTCGGGGGATGCTGTCTGGGGTTACCGCTGCCACAGCGGAAAAAAGCCTCTCCCGCAAAAGCAGATACAACCCTATCAGCACCAAAAATCCCGAAAAGATGCGGGTGAGGGTTTCACTACGCAGCTTTTGCACCTGCGTGGCGATCAAGTAGCCCGACAGAAGCACCCCAACCGCAATAAATACCGCCAGAAATAAGTCGACTCGGCGGTTTTTGTAATACGTGTATGCGCTTCCTGCCAGTACCGGAATAGAAAAAACCAGCAGAGCCGTCCCCTGCGCTGTATGGTGCGGGTAGCCCAGGACGTACGATAAGAGCGGAATCATGACGATCCCGCCCCCTACGCCCGCTAAGCCGCTCAGGAAGCCCGCAGCTGCGCCTATCAGAATACCTATGCCCCATTCGTACAAAGCCATGGCAGCAAAGGTACGGATTGTTACATTGTGGCAATAACAAGGAGACAGGCTTAGCTCAGAGCGGCAGCGACCCTACGAAATAAAGTACCCTCCTCAACCGCCCCCTTGGAGGTCGGATAAGGAGGGCACGCAGAAGTTATTTATACAGCGGGCTTGGCCGCTAATTATGCGCCTTTTCCGGCGCAGCTAGCTTTGCCGCCTTCCTTGCAGCAATCTTTCTTTTTGGATTTGTGCTTAGCAGGTTTTGCGGGCACCCCGGCCTCAGAGTGCTCATGAGAGTGCTCTTTACCCTTGCAGGCCGGGACTTCTTCATTGGAGACGAGCGTGTACTTGACGCCAGCGCTCTGAAGGGCACTATGAATGCGGCTACAGCAGCCTAAGGTCGGCTTGTCGTAAAGAATGACGAGCTGGCCGCCGGCCTCATCATACGAGACTTTCTGTACACCCTTGATGGAGGCGAGGGTCTTTTGCGCAAGCTCAACCTGGTCTTTTTCTACTTTGAGTACCATCTTCGAGGACTGACCGTCATTGGCCAGCACCACGCCTACCCACAAAAGGGCAGCTACGCCGAGGTTTACGAGGATTCGCATGCCCCAAAAATAGGCAATTTTCTGTATTCACAAGAGGGCTTCTGCGAACAGAGCCTGCCCGCGGCAGCACCCGTGCGGGCACGTGAGATGCCCATAATGGTCCTTTCCAGTCCCTTAGCCGCGGGTACTACCTCTTGGAGAAAGGGGGCGGGGTATGTGCTTCTATATCGCTCGCTTTTTCGCGTACTTTCGTTTATGCCGTGGCGTTTAGCCCGGGGCCCCGTCCTGTGCAACTACTATCTCACCTACCGCTGCAATGCCGCTTGTACTTTCTGCGACATCTGGGAAAAACCCTCCCCGTATGTAACCCGCGAGGCTTTCCTACAAAACCTTCAAGCACTGCGTCGTTTAGGCGTCAAAATTATTGACTTTACAGGCGGCGAACCGCTCCTACATCGCGACCTCCCCTTTTTTCTGCAAACGGCGCAGGAAATGGGCTTTATTACCACCGTAACCACAAATACCCTCCTGTACCCGAAGCGTGCGCATGACCTGCGCGGCAAGGTAGACATGCTCCATTTTTCGTTGGATGCGGCTACTCCAGAGCACCACAATGCCCTTCGGGGTGGGGTGCCCTGCTTTGAGTTCTTTGAGAAAAGCCTCGATCTCGCGCTCTCCTTAGGCGAGAAGCCCGATATTCTTTTCACCGTAACGCCAGAAAACTGGCAGGATATTGAGTCAGTGTATGAGCGCTATATTCGACCCACCGGATTGATCTTGATTCTCAATCCAGTCTTTTCGTACCGGCAGGTAGGGGCGGAGCTGTCCGAAGAGGTGCTGCAAGCCCTGGGCGATTGGGCCCGGAAACCGCGGGTGTATGTCAATGAGGCTTTTCTATCGCTACGGCGGGAGGGCGGGAATGACCCTTTCCGGCCGGTGTGTCGGGCTATTTCGGCCGTCGTGGTGATTTCGCCAGCAAATGAACTGCTCCTGCCCTGTTATCATGCCGCAGAGCATGGATTGGCCCTCCCCATCCAGGGTGATCTGGAGGCGCTGTGGCGGGGAGAAGTGGTACAACATCTACGGAAGCTCGAGGGGAGGTTTTCATTTTGTGCGGGTTGTACGATAAACTGCTACATGGAGCCGAGCTTTGGCTGGGAGATTTCGCGGTATTTCTGGTTAGCTGGACGGGCCCGGTGGCGTTATATCCGAGAGAAGTGGGGGCTATGGGGGACGTTAAAACTCATAGGGAGGCATCTGCGCCCGACTCACCAGAGATGCCGAGCTCAGAATGCCTCCCTAAACGAGCCCTTTACGCGCGTGCTTACAGAATCTGGGTGATAGCCTCGCCCACGTCGTAGACAGGCCGACGCCCAGCAGATAGGAGAATGCTACTTCCTACGGCCGAGCGGTAGCCGCCCGCACAGTGTACCACGGCAGGCTTGTCTGTGGGGATTTTATCCAGCTCTTCGCGCAGGTCGGCTAAGCGGATTTTGAGGCTGTGGGGGATGCCGGGGTTGGCGCCGACTTCGTCGGGGTCCCGCACATCTACCACCGTGTAGGCTTTGCCGTCACTGCGCAGGACTTCCACATCGGGGAAGCGCTCAGGGCCGGTCTCTTCAGCGTAATCGGTCGCCAAATAGACGCCAGCGAGGTTTTCTTCGTAGCCGATAGCCAGCACCTGTTCTAAGGCCGATTCCAGAGCAGCCGGGCTGGAGACGACGAGGTAGTAGCGCTCTTTCGGGTCTACGATAGTCCCCAGCCAGGTATTGAAAGACTTGCCGAGGGGGATGTTGATAGCGCCTTTGAGGTGGCCTTTGCGGAAGGCGTGCGCCGGCCGAGCATCCACGATGAGGAGGCTGCGATCCAGTGTTTTGGCCGCATCGGCGGTAAGGTCACCCAGCCGCTTGATTTCGGCGAGGGCTTCGGCGTACCCTTTGGGCCCCCGGCGGTTAACTTCCACACTATTGGGGAAGTACTTTGGAATATGCGGCTGACCGGTCACGAGCGCCTCAATAAAGGTCGCCTCATCGACCGTATGAGCCAGGACCACTGCCCAGTTGTCCAGCCTTTCCACACCGATCGTGCTGGCGTTGAACTGTTTTAAGGCCTTGCCGCAGAGGGTGCCGGCGCCGTGAGCGGGATAGACGATGGTAGCCGACTTGAGGATGGCAAACATCCGGCGCAGGCTGTTATACATGTCACGGGCCTGGTCTTCGCGCTGCTTTTTGATGTTACCGGCCTTAGAGCGAAGGTCAGCCCGCCCCACATCCCCGATGAAAAGCCAGTCCCCCGTAAAAGCCGCATACTCCCGGCCTTGTCCGTCATACAACACATACGTCATGCTGTCTGGCGAGTGGCCCGGTGTGAGATAGGCTTTTAGCCGCCCTTTGCCGATCTTGATCTCATCGCCGTCTTTCAGGCCCTGATAAGGAACTAAGAGGCCTATCAGCTCACTGGCATAAATAGTAGCGCCGGTTTTCTGAGCGATATCGTAGTATCCGCTCACAAAGTCGGCGTGGGGGTGAGTCAGCAAGGAGGCCACGATTCTGGCCCCGGTGGCCTCAGCTAAGTCCATGTAAGGCTGGATATTCCGACCAGGGTCGATTACCGCCATTTCGCCATCGCATACAATGGCGTAACCATACTGAGCCAGCGGCTCATCGTAAAACTGTTTGACTATCATCATACGCCTAACAAATTTGCGTTTTAGCCACGCTCATACGGAAAGCCTGCCTGAATCAGGTCGCCCACAGTGCCGACATTATAGGCTTCAAAGCCCTTAGAGCGCATGAAGCCCGCCGCTGCCTGACTGCGCCCGCCTGAGGCACAGTACAGGAGGTAAGTCTTACTCTTGTCCAGGTGGCTTACATGCCGCTCAAAGCCATCGTAGAAGTCGGCATTCTGGGCACCTTTGACGCGCAGACTCCGATACTCGGACGGCGTACGCACATCCAGAATCACATACTTGTCCGGATTAGCCCGGTGTTTCTCAAAAGCTTCCGATGCACTCATCCGCATAGTCGTATCCATTTAGGGTTTTATTCAGTTGGGAATCCAGCACTTTTGACTGCACCAAAGCCGCCCATGTTGTAAGCTTTGTAGCCGAGTCGTCTCATAATGGCGGTTGCTTCGCCGCTACGGCGCCCCGAAGCACAATGTAGGAGATAAATCTTGTCTTTGGGCAGCTTTTGCACCGCAGCCTCGAAGTTCGTATAATAATCTACGTTCATGGCACCCTTGACGTGGCCGCTCTGGTACTCACCAGGGGTTCGCAAATCCAGGATAACCACCTCCTTAAACTTTTCCCTCCACATCTGATAGGCCTTGTCAGGGGCCATGAACATAGGCTCTTCCTGAGCTGCTGCTTGTGCCCCGGCATTGGAGGCCGTCTTCGCCTGCTGGCTGCAGGCTACCCCTCCCAGAATCAGGAGGGCCATGACTGCAACATTGTTACGCATACCAAAGCATAGAACAAATAATGGGGAGCAAAAAGTTCCCAAGTGTCGGGCAAGGACAGGTTGGCATACTTTTGCTGGATGTGGAGGTGGCGGATAATAGCCGGAGCCCTCGGGCTGATGGGCGTAGTTGGCGCCACGTTGTATGCACATGCGCGGCCGATCCCGGCGCTGGGCCAAGCTGCTTATATGGCGCTTTTTCATGCACCGGTGCTGCTGTGGCTGAGCGACCGACGGGGAAAAGACCTCCTAAGTACCCTGGTACCGCTTATGCTATCGGCGGGGGTGCTGATTTTTTCAGGGAGCATCTACCTCAAATACTTAGGCGGGGTGGAGCGGGCGACGGTGATCGCTCCGGCGGGGGGGACGCTGCTGATACTGGGGTGGGCGGGGCTGCTGGTGCGAGCCGTGAAAAAGTGGGATTGAGGGGACGCGGCGCTATCTCTACCCCTTGATATCGAGTATCCACACTGATACATCGTCGACCTGGGACATATGGCCTTTGTGGAGGTTCCACGCAGTCCGTAGGTAGGTGAGCGCCTGGTCTGGTGGGAGGCTGGTGGTTTCCAGGATAAGCTCCCGCAGGTGTTTGAGGGGCCATTTGCGGCCATTTTCGCCGAGCTGGTCCCGCAGCCCATCGGAAAAAAGGATCAATCGTCCTTCGCTATCAAGCTCCATGGCCTCTTCCTTCCATACTTGCGGCGAACCCAAAATATCGTGGCCCAGTCCAGGGCCAGAGCGGGTGAGCTCCACTATCCGCCCGCTGCTCACATAAAAGCCGCGCACACTGCCCCCGGCATTGACGTAGCGCAGAAGGCGAGTATGCGGTTGAATCCGAATGAACAGTGCTTCTATGCCATCTTTCACACCGGTGCTTTCTTCAGAGTGCAGGTAGAGGGAGAGGCGATGGCTGAGCATAGCCGCTATGCCTTCCAGGTCGGTCACGCCTTCTTCCCAGATGCTTTCTAAGAGGGAAATGCCGAGTACGGTCATAAAGCCACCCGGCACCCCGTGTCCCGTGGCATCCCCTAATACCAGCATGTATTCACCGGAGCTTTTCAGGGCACGTAGCCAGTAAAAGTCCCCCCCCACCTCCTGACTGGGTTGATACCAGAGTGCAGCGGGATAAGGAAGCATCTGCAAGACCTCCTCAGAGGGCAAAAGCGCTTTCTGAATGCGCTGGGCATAGCGAAGGCTCTTTCGGAGCTCCTCGTGCTGGTCTTGAATGATACCGTAAGCCTCTTCAATTTTTTGCTTTTGCTGCGCAATGACATCACGCTGAAGCTGGGTCTGACGGTAGAGTTTCTGGAAGAACCATGCTGCGATGGCGGCCCCCAGAGCCAGCAGCGCTAAAAAGAGAAGCGCTATCTGGAGTCGCTTGCGGCGCTCCTCCTGTCGCAGCTGCTCCTGAAAAATTGCCTTCTCCCGCTGCTGCCATTCATATAGGTAGCGCGACTCTATTGCACTCTGCTGGGCCTTGCGATTCACCAGGCTGTCGCGATACAAAACATACCGCTCATGAGCCTTCAGCGCCCCGCGATAATCCCCCAAGCCCGAATATACCCTATACAGAATGCCATAATAGTTGCGAAGCACATCGATATCCTTGATGAAAGGCAGAAGTGGCTCAGCTTTCTTGTGCCACTCTAAGACCTTAAGGTACATTTTTTGCCGGAGTGTGGGGTCCGATGTGAAAGAGGCTTTCCTTTCATAGAAGTTCATCACAGCGGCATAGGTCCGGAAGCGCTCGGCTTCAGGGGCATTAGCGCGTAGAGCGAGCAGTTCCTCCAAGTAGGCGTAAGCGCTATCCCACTGCTGCTTATTCATGTAGATACGGGCGAGGTTGGAGATAGCGAGAGCCTGGGCACTCACGCTTCGGCTCTGGCGGGCCAGGGTGAGCGCCTGTCGCAGCACGGCCAGGGCGGAGTCAGTCTGACTAAGGCCTTCATAGTAGGCCCCCAAGTTTGAGAAGGAAGTGGCTGCACCGGTCGTGTCCCCTTGCGCGAGGCGAAGCTCCAGGGCCCGCCACCCATACCGGACCGCATCCTTATGTAGGCCCTGATCGTAATAGATGCGAGCCAGGTTATTCAGCGTCGTGCCTGTCAGCGCTAAATCCCCTAACGCCTCCGCATACCGCAGCGCCCGGAGATAAAACCGCATCGCACTATCTTGCAAGCCAATCTCATGAAAGACTGCTGCCAGGTTATTCATCGTGTAATAAAGCAGCTTCGTATCTCGCAGCGCCGCCGCCCGGTCCCAAACCTTGTAGTGTGCCTCAATCGCCTTTGGAACCTCCCCTTTATGGTGGTAGTAATAGGCTAAGTTACCCAGAACACCCGCCGCCTCTCGAATGTGCCCACCCCTCTCTAACATGCGAAAAGCCGAGTCTGAGTAGATGAGCGCAGAGTCTAACTTTTGCTCAAAATAGAGCGCATAGGCATGTAGATCCAGAATCTGGGGATAGTATTTTGTGCAAAGGGTATCCCCGGGAGCCTCCGCACAAATCGCTCGTATCAGGGGTAGCGCTTCCGAAACAATCTCACGGACCTCTTTGGGCGGCGCCTCTTCCGCTTTCCCGATAAGGGCTAAGACCCGACGACTCTTTTCCTCTAAGGACTGGGCGTACAGACAGGTAACCGCTCCAAAAGCAGCAAACAAAAACCACTTCATTCCGACAAAAATAGACCAGGAGTCGCCGCGCACCTATGGATTGGGACAGCTCTTGGTAACGCGGCGAGCGGATTTTCCTGTTTTTTGATACGAACGGGTCTCTTTTGATAGGCGAGAAGCTTGCTGCTGACGCAGGTACTCCTCGTGCTTGGGATGATTGCAGTTTGCGCGGGGATCTCGAAATAGACTACATCCTCCCAGAAAAAGTGCTATAAGCAGAACGTATCGCATATTAGTCCTGCGAATCTTGGATAGTTTCCTCGGTTTCCGGGCCTTTTTCCATTCGGAAGTTGCCTTCGTCAGCCAGAAAAGCCCGAATACGTTCTATTTTGCCGGGCAGGTCGGGGGGACAGCCTGTTCGGCAAGTGATGCGCTGGGATTTCCCATCCAGCTGATACATGAGCACCAGACTGGGCAGATCTGAGATACCCGGGTTATCATAGAGGGTGTCGTACTTCTCAAAGGCGCTCTCCCGGAGCATCTGCTCTAACTTTTTCATTTCGTCCGGGGTGAGCTGGCGCGTGTAGGTGCCCAGACGGGGGACAAACCGCTCACCTGTGTACCGTACCTTGCCATCACCGTAGGCTTCCACCTTATCTGTCGGGCAGCGGCCATAGCAGGGTGTACGCGCAATTTGCACATAGAGGTCTCTTTTTCGGGCCGTTTCAGAACTTGGCGCGGCGGGGGAGGCTGCGGCCTGTCCTCGCTTGCAATCGGTCACTACGATAGCAAGCAGCCCTCCCAGCAGAAATACCTTTTCCATCCCCCAAATATAAGCTGAAAATCGCACATCCACGCCTCGGAACCGGGTAGGCATTGGGCATTCTTGCCTTCCCATTCTGGCCTCGGAGCCTATCCCCCTCTGGTGAGAGCAAGGTTGTACCTTCGTCAGGTGCTTTCACACCGGCTAAGTGCCCTGGCAAGCCAGGGCTGGGCTCAGCGTATCCTTCTGTCGTGGGCGATTCTCGGGCCGCTCTGGGCGCAGGTGACGATTCGCGGCGCCGTCCTGGACAAGGAGGGCGACCCCATCGTAGGCGCCGTCGTTCGCCTCTTGCCCACGAATAAAGGCACCCTCACCAACGCCGAAGGACTCTTTTCCATTTCGGGGGTGCCCCCTGGCGAATATACCCTCCAGGTAACGGCCATCGGCATAGACACCCTCCGCGAAACCATCAAAGCAGACGCGCGCCGTCCCGTCATCACCCTCAAGCTCACGGCAGCCACCTCCGCCGTAGAACTTTCTACCGTCGAGATCATAGAATCTGCTACCCCTGCCAAAATCGACCCGACCCGGGTAACAGTGGCTGTAACCCCCATTGCGCCGCGGCAGATATACACTTTGCCCAGCTTTGGGGTGCCGGATGTAGCCCAATACCTGCAAGTGCTACCTGGCGTGGTCTTTACAGGGGATCAGGGGGGGCAGCTCTACATCCGCGGCGGAACCCCTATCCAGAACCTCACGCTTCTGGATGGCGCTATCATTTACAGCCCTTTTCACACGCTGTCGCTTTTCAGCATTTTTGAGACGGATATTTTACGGCAAGTGCAGGTGTACTCGGCAGGCTTTGGGGCTGAATATGGCGGCCGCATCTCGTCAGTCATGGATATTCGCACGCGACCGGGTAACTTTGAGCGATTTAGCGGGCGGGCTTATGCCACCCCCTTCGTAGCCGGTGCCCTCACCGAGGGCCCTTTCCCCTTCATCCGAAACAGCTCCTGGATCCTCTCTGCTCGCCAGGGGTACATTCAGCAAGCCACCCCGCGCCTCTACCCTTATCTCAAAGACTCCCTACCCTTCCAGTTTCAAGACCTGTATGGCAAAGTAACTTTTGGGCGCGGGCCTGACCAGCTGAGTCTTTTCGGTTTTCGGCAGACGGACCGGGTAGATTTAGGCGCGCAGGGCGTCAATAGTTGGCAACAGTGGGGCGCTGGGGGGTTCTTCACGAATCTCCCGCAGGCCTCCCGCGTGCGCATCACGGGCTCTTTCGCCTATTCCCGTTTCCAGAATACCTTCGAAAGTCCTTTTGAGCTGCGCCCCCGCTATAGCGAAATCGGCGGCTTCAATGGTGGCTTCACTTTCTCGTACCTTTTCGGTGCCGACGAACTGGCCTACGCCATAGAAGTACGCGGCTTTAGCACCGACTTCCTCTTTACCAATGGACTGGGCTTTATTACCCAGCAGCGTCAGAGCAATACGGAGGGGGCCGGCTATGTCCGCTACCAGAAGGTCTTCCGCCAAGAAACCCTCTCCGAAGAGGGCACCCCCACCTTTTTCACCCGCGCCATCATAGAACCCAGCCTGCGCCTGCACTTCTATAATAACTATGGCTATCTCTCGGTGGAGCCGCGCCTACGCGCCAAACTCAACGGCCGACGCTGGAGTCTTCAAACCGCCGCCGGCCGCTATGTGCAAAACTGGGTCTCCGCTGTTTCCGACCGGGATATTGTGGTGCTCTTCCAGGGCTTTTTGACAGCCCCGGAGATAGCGGCTAATGCCCAGCTTAGCCACCCCCTCCAGGAAGCCTATCACCTTACCCTCGGCGGCGAATACCAGCTCCTCTCTGCCTTCCTCCTAAACGTCGAAGGCTGGTATAAGCGCTTCACGCAGCTCACCAACATCAATCGCGAGCGGCTCTTCCCGGAGGACCCTACCTTCATCACTGAGATAGGGTATGCCTACGGGGTGGACCTCGCCCTACGGTACCAGACGCCCACACTTTCCCTGTACGGCACCTATAGCTACCAGTACAACCGCCGAGATGACTTTCGGCAAGTGTACTTCCCCCTGTGGGACCGCCGCCACACAGCCAACCTCGTAGGTAGCTACACCTGGGGCCCTTGGCAAAATGTCCGACGAGGCCGAGAACGCCGCTGGGAAGCCTCCCTCCGCTGGACCCTCGGCTCCGGCCTCCCCTTCACCCAGACCCTCGGCTTCTTCGAAAAGCTCCTCTTCATCCCCAACGGTTCTCAAAACCCCTACCCCACTCAGCAGGGAATCCTGGCTATCCTCCTCAGCCCGAACTATAACGCCGCCCGCCTCCCCGCCTACCACCGCCTGGACCTTGCGCTCAAATACCGCCAGCGCCTATCCGAAACCCTCCTCTTAGAGACCACCGCCAGCCTCCTCAACGCCTACAACCGCCCCAACGTCTTTTATATTGACCGCATCACTGCCCGCCGTTATAATCAGCTTCCCATTATGCCCATGCTGGGGCTAACCCTATTGTGGTAGAAACCCATACCAGCACCACAGCCGAGCCTCGCCCTATCAAAAAGTTTCTGTACCTTTGCACACGCTTTTCTGGGGGGTTAGCTCAGTTGGTAGAGCGTCAGCATGGCATGCTGAAGGCCAGCGGTTCGAATCCGCTACCCTCCACGGGGGGTTAGCTCAGTTGGTAGAGCGCCAGCATGGCATGCTGGAGGCCAGCGGTTCGAGTCCGCTACCCTCCACGGGGGGTTAGCTCAGTTGGTAGAGCGCCAGAATCGCACTCTGGAGGTCAGCGGTTCGAATCCGCTACCCTCCACGTTGGAGAGGTGCCGGAGTGGTCGAACGGGCACGACTGGAAATCGTGTGGTCCGCCAAAAGCGGGCTCGGGGGTTCGAATCCCCCCCTCTCCGCCTCTCCGAAGAGTGGTTAACGGTCTACAAAGCAGATAGACTTAGATGCGTCCTTCGCTGTGTGCGTAGGCTATGTCATCAGAAGGCGGAGACGCTTGTATGGGGCACGTCCCTAAATTTCTGCTCGGCATCCCAGGCTCTTTTCCCGCAAGGTGGTGTAGTACCAGAGGGGGCTCCTGCCTCACTCAGCAAGCAGGCAGGGGCGGCGCCTACCCCTCATACGGGCGAAAGACAAGCAGATAATGCGCTTGAAAGAGAACCTGATAACCGGCCACCTGGACTGCCCGAAGAAGGCGCCTGAAAGAAAGTCGGATGTGGCGTAGGCAGCGTACCTCCGATCGGCCAGGCTCTTGCCCCCGGGCGGTAAGCCGCTAGAAGATGGGTTCGGGCAGAAGATGCCTGTAAGGGAGTCTGCCCCAAAAGGTACGCAGGAGGTGTTGAGGCTCCGGACACAGGCTCCTATGGCAGGCGGTCAAACCCCTGGTTTCGTCACGCAGCGGAGTCGGACGAGCTACTCAGTACTCCCGCCTATCCAGGCCCCACGCTAACCGATCCCGCAGCGTCTGAAAGTAACTATAGCCAGGTAGCTGGATCACCCGCAGCGGAAAGTCCGCTTTGCGCAAGGCAAATGCCGTCTCCTGGGGCGCCAGCGCGTACCGACCATCGAGGGCCACCAGCACCTGCTCCGAACGCGCCCGACACACCACCGTCAAAACCCCATCATCCGGAATCACCAGCGGCCGCACCGTTAGCGCATGCGGCGCCATCGGCGTCAAAATAAACACCTCACACGTCGGCGTAACGATCGGCCCCCCACAAGCCAAGGAGTACGCCGTAGACCCCGTCGGCGTCGCCACAATCAGCCCATCTGCCCAGTAGGTATTCATCCACTCGCCATTCAAATACACTTCAATCAGAACCATCTCGCTCGTGATGGCTTTCGAGAAAGTTACCTCATTCAGGGCGAAGTTTTCGGTAGAACTCCACAGAGGCACTTCGGAGGTGACCGTAATGAGAGACCGCAGCCCAATCGTATAGCGTCGTAGGAGTAGCGCCTCTGTGGCAGGGATAAGCTCTTCTTGGGGTACGGGCGTCAGGAAACCCAATCGTCCCGCGTGCACACCCATGAGGGGAATCTGATAAGGCGCTACCAAGCGCGCCGCATCCAGAAAGGCCCCATCTCCGCCAATTACGATGGCGGCATCGACCTGAGCCACTTCCTCCCCCCGGCGAAAAACTCGCCATTCCAGCCCCCCCCTAAGGGCACCCTCCCATGCCTGTGCAAAAGGCTCCTCTACCCATACCGCCACGCCCCACTTCCGCAGAAAGGCCCGCCACGCTTCCAGCGCCTCTAACCGAATCCGCTGTGTCCACCGGCCTAATATCGCCACTTTACTCACGCCCCCCATACCTACCGGCTTTGATAATCCCGATACACATCCCGCTCGAGCTGGCGCTGCAGGGCCAGACTCTCAATGCGTACGGTCGTTACCCGTGTTAGAATATTCTGGTCATACAA
>JAPYWM010000080.1 GCA_028276345.1 Sphingobacterium sp. | reverse complement strand
GCAGTGCCGACTGGATCGTCGAGCTCGGCCCCGAATCCGGTGAATACGGCGGCCAGGTTGTCTTTGAAGGCACCTTCTCAGACCTTCAGCAAAGTGATACGCACACCGCCCACTACTTTAAAACGCCGCCGACGCCCTTACCTAAACCGCGCGCCTTTGCGCACTTCTTGGAGATTCACAATGCCTGCCTGCACAACCTCAAAAACATCTCCGTTCGGTTTCCCTTGTCAGCTTTTTCTGTGGTAACGGGCGTCAGCGGTTCGGGTAAAACAACGCTGATTTTTCATCTTCTGGCCAAGCATGTACATGGACTTCTACTGGTAGCCCCTAAGCCTTACCAGACTACCTGGGGTAGTTTTCATCTTTCGGAGCCGGTTTTTTCGCGGGTAGAGGTGCTCTCGCAGGATAGCTTGCCCCGTAACCGCCGTTCGGTCATCGCCACAGTAAGCGGCATTTATGATAGCATTCGGGAAATCTTTCACGTGGCGTCGGAGCGGCAGGGGACGCCGTATCCGGCGGGTTACTTTTCCTTCAATGTGGAGGGGGGGCGATGTGAGACTTGCAAGGGGGAAGGGGTGATTGTGCGGCCCATGCAGTTTTTAGCGGATATTCGGATTTCGTGCCCAGCCTGTGGTGGCCGCCGGTTTCAGCGTCCTATCCTGGAAGTAGAGGTCGAGGGCCGCTCTATTAGTGATGTGCTTTCCATGACTGCCTCGGAGGCGCAGGTGTTCTTTCAGCAGCTGAAGGGGTATTCACAGAACCTTTTGCAGGATATTTTGCAGGGGCTTGCGCTTTTAGAAGAGCTGGGGCTGGGGTATCTCCGTTTGGGGCAGAGCACGGTGGAACTATCCGGTGGGGAGGCCACGCGTTTACGGCTTTTGCCTTATTTGCTGCCCCACAGCGCTCCTACGTTGTTTCTCATAGATGAGCCGACGGTAGGGTTACACTTTGACGATGTGGAACGGCTGGTGCGCGCCTTCCGCAAGCTGGTGGAGGCTGGACATAGCCTAATCGTGATTGAGCATAACACGGACCTGATTGCGCAGGCGGACTGGGTCGTGGACTTAGGGCCTGAAGGGGGCGATGCCGGCGGCGAAGTCCTCTTCCAGGGGCCTGTCGCTGAACTTCTAAACCACCCGACGAGCTATACGGCGAAAGCTTTGCGAGAGCTGTATGATCATAGGTCTCTTTGAGGATGCGAAAGCCCATTATGGGTTTCTCCCCATTACCCGGACGCGGCCCCTATGGCAGGTGTGGTGGGGGATAGACCGCCTAATAGATAAGTGGGCGCGCTATTATGGCTGGCAGGTGGCTGCCCAATGGCACGCAAGCCCCCTTCTGCACCCGCTATACCCTTACAAGATTCCCGTTTTTGAGACGGCTGAGGATGCGCGCCGCTTTCTCTGGGTAAATGTCCGGCTCCTTCCGTGGACGCCGGACTTGCCCCGCCTTGTGGAGAGTCTGCCGCCGCAAAGCGCCTACGTCTACAAGGATGAAATCCTCCTCCTGCGGGGCATGCCACCTACTACAGAACCTTTCGCATGGACGCCGGAAGCGCTGGAAAAGACTTTCACACTGCTCCCCTGGCCGGAGGAAGTTACGCCAGTTTGCCTGGAGGCGATTACGGACCTTTTTCAGCAGAATGGCGCTGTGATAGAGGCGGATTGGCGGTACCTTTCTGGGCGGTCGGCCCCTTTGCCGGCCTATCCCGCCATCCGGGGAAAGGATAACATCTACCTCTCTGAGGGGGCGGTGGTGGACTGGGCCTTCCTCGATGCGACGGATGGGCCTCTGTACATAGGACCGGGAGCGCACATTCAGGATGCGGCGATCGTCGGGCATCACAATACGATTGGCCCTAAGAGCATTGTAACTTCGGGCACTCGCCTGCGTACCCACAATAGCATCGGCCCCCTTTGTAAGATCGGCGGTGAAATCGGCCAGAGTACCTTCCTCGGCTTTTCCAATAAAGCCCATGAGGGCTTTATGGGGCATTCTATCATTGGCGAGTGGTGTAATATTGGTGCTGGCTCTAACACCTCCAACCTCAAAAATACCTACGGGTCGGTGCGGCTGTATGATATAGCTTCTGGGGAGCTGCGGGATACAGGTTTGCAGTTTTGTGGGCTAATTATGGGGGATTATGCGCGGTGTGGGATTCAGACGGCGTTTACGACGGGGTGTGTGGTGGATGTTGGGGCGAATGTAGTGGGGACGGGTTTTACGCCGAAGTATGTGCCGGCATTTTACTGGGCGAATGGGGAGGTGTGGGATTTGGAGGGTTTTTTGCGGATGGTGGAGCGGGTGAAAGCCCGGCGAGGGGAGGGCGTGCGTGCAGAAGAACGGATGATGATAGAGGAGTTGTATCGGGCGTTGGTGGGGGGGTGAGCGAGTTTGGTGGTGCTTATGGTGCTGCGGGCTGTAGGCTCGCGGCCACCCTCACTCCTCCCATAATACCCCCTGCCCACCCCGCCGAAATAAGCTCAAGTTATACGGCGGCATCCTATGCCCCTCAGCAAAGTACTTCCTCAGCCCCACCTCCAAACTCTGCCGAATCATTTGGGCTATGGGGCCCTCCCCCCGCATCCGAAATCCCCACCGACTATCATTGAGCTGGCCTCCATGAGCCTGTGCAATCAAATGCAGGATCCGATCAGCGCGGTCGGGCAAAAACTTTCGCAGCCAGGTCTCAAATAGCTCTCCCAGTGCCCCATTGAGTCGAACCACCGTGTAGTTGGCCGTCCAGGCCCCATGCTCGGCCGCCGCTTGCATCACCGGTAAAATATCCTGATCATTCAGCCCCGGAATAATCGGCGCTACCATCACCCCCACTGGAATCCCCGCCTCACTGAGCGTCTTGATAACTCTAAGCCGCAGCTCTGCCCGCACGGTGCGCGGCTCTAAAAGCCGCCGAACCTCTTCCCGCAGGGTATTGATAGACACATATACATGCACCAGCTGATAGCGCGCCAGCTCCCGAAGAAGGTCCATGTCCCGGAGGATCAAGGCATTTTTGGTAATCAGTCCTACTGGATGCCGAAAATCCAGCAGAATCCGTAGGAGCTCTCGGGTCAGTTGATAGGTTCGTTCGGCGGGCTGGTAGCAGTCGGTATTGCCGGCGAGCATGATGGGGGCGACCGGCCATTTGGGGTCGGAAAGGGTTTGGCGCAAAAGCTCGGGGGCGTTTCGCTTGACGAGAATCTTGGTCTCAAAGTCCAGCCCAGCGGAATATCCCCAGTACTCATGGCTATTGCGGGCATAGCAATAGAGGCAGCCGTGTTCGCAGCCCGCGTAGGGGTTCATGGAGTAGGTAATCGGGATGTCGGGGCTTTCTAAGCGGTTGACGATAGAAGTGGGGAAAATCTCGATGTAGGTGGTTTGGGCTTTATCGGGGGTGAGGTCGGTATCCCACTCGTATGTATAGGGATCGAAGCGATTCTGAGGGTTGTGCTGGGCACCGCGTCGGGGCTTCATCCTATAAAGGTAAGCTGGGGAGAAGGGGGTATTTGTCCACAGGCTTTCCACGTGATTATTGTAGGAGCTTTTCCAAGGGCCAGCCCTGCCAGTAGGGGTGGGTGGTAGGCGGGAGATAGTGCCACTGGTCTAATTGATAGGCCCACAGGGCGATGGCCTGCGGATCGGGCGCTGGGGGCGGATAGCCGTACTTTACATCGCCCACGATAGGGCTACCTACTTCGCTAAGCTGGGCCCGAATCTGATGAAACCGCCCGGTTTCCAGCTCAATCTGCGCAAGGCTTCGGTTATTTTTTTCGGCCAGTACCTGATAGCGGAGCACTGCCACCCCAGCGCCTGGTGTGGGCTTGTAGAGGAGCTTGGCGCGATGCCTTTTTGAATCTTTTTGCAGGTAATGCCGGAGCTCGCCGAAGGCGGGATAGAGGGTGGGTTCTGTTACAGCTACGTAACGTTTGCGCACGGCGCCCTTTTGGAAGCGGCGGGTCCACTCAGCGGCTTTTTGCGGCGTTTTAGCGAAAACCATCAGGCCCCCCACGGGTCTGTCTAAGCGGTGCACCAAGTGTAAGGGCCGTCCCACTTCCCGGGCGGCCCAGGTGAGGGCATCCAGGTCGCCGGTCTCATCGCCTTGGGCGGGCATCCCCGGTGGTTTTACAATTACTACTGCGCCCGCTGTCTCTGCCAGAATGATGGGCTTATCCACCCTGGGTGATCTTTTCCCGAAGCTGCAAAATCCCCTCAATCAGCGCTTCTGGGCGGGGTGGACATCCCGGCACGTACACATCCACGGGGATTATCTTGTCCACGCCCTTTACCACATGGTAGCCATGCTGCCAATAGGGTCCGCCGGCTGTTGCACACGAACCCATGGAGATCACATACTTGGGCGAGGGCATCTGCTCGTACAAGCGCCGGATGCGCTCCGCCATCTTGGCGGTTACGGTACCGGACACGATAAGAAGGTCTGCTTGTCGGGGCGTCGCCCGCGGGAAAATGCCATAACGTTCCAGGTCGTAATGGCTTGCATAGGCCCCCATCATTTCAATAGCGCAGCACGCGAGACCGAACGTGAGGGGCCAGAGCGAGCGGCTTTCTGCCCAGCGCAAAGCCTCTTCCACGGTGGTGAGCACTACCCCCCCAGAGCCATCCTTCATCCCACAAAAATACCACGGGATCGCCTATGCCCTGCTGCTTACTACCCTCCCAAAAATGGCGAAAACCACATACCTTTGCCTTATGCGCATTTGGGGATGGCTTGGGCTTGCGGCTGGGCTACTCTGGGCTCAGGAGTGTGATATCATCTTTGTCTCGCCTAATGGTGGCACCGGTCCAGGCACGGGCACCCGTGATAACCCCGCCGAGCTCAACTACGCTATCTCCAACCTCCTTACTCCTACTATCCGCCGCCTCTACCTCGCTCACGGTATTTATACCCTCACGCAGACCCTGCCTCTCTACAACAACCTGGAAATAGAAGGGGGCTTTGACCCCAATCAGGGGTGGCTCAAGACCAACCTCTTTCCGACGATTATTTTTCGGGCGGCGGTCAATCCCACGCCTAATCCCAATCGGCTCGTGGCTATTGCCGGCGTCAATGTCAGCGGCTTCCGCATCCAAGACGTAGAAGTATATGTAGAGGATGCCACGCCTCTGGGGGGTGGCACGACGACGTATGGGTTGTATCTGAGTGGGTGCTCCAACTATGTCGTGAATCGGTGTCGGTTTTCGGCGGGGGCGGGAGCGCCTGGGGATCCGGGTGCGAATGGAGCGGCAGGGCGGAACGGCGCTAATGGGCAAATCGGCCAGCCGGGTGATGAGGATGGCCCCTGCTGCCGAGCCGGGGGTGCAGGGGGTAGTAGCTGGTCCGGCGGCCTCGTCGCAGGCGGACGCGGGGGGGATGGCGGCCAGCGCGGCACTTGCGGACCAGGAGGCACCGCCTACAATGGCGCTCCCGGCCAACAAGGAAATCCCACCTCCGCACAGTCCTATGCTCCTGCCGGCGGCTTGGGAGGAGCGGGTGGAACAGGGAACGCTACCATCATCTCATTTGGCTGCGATAGAACCCCCGCACAGGACGGCAGCGACGGCCAACCCGGGCAGAATGGCGCGAATGGCGCGAATGGCGGACCGGGGGTTCCCACCCATAGCGGAGGCTTCTTCCGTCCGGGCGATGGACAGGATGGACAGGATGGACAGCATGGAAGCGGCGGAGGAGGCGGAGGAGGCGGCGGCAGCCAGGGGAATTTAGTTTGTTTCCCTTCAAATCTTAACGGTTCGGGGGCAGGTGGTGGCGGCGGCGGTGAGGGCGGCGAGGGCGGCAAAGGCGGTAGAGGCGGCGGCGGCGGGGGAGGGTCGTTTGGAATCTATCTTCATAATAACGGCGCCAATGGGCGCTTTGTAGATGTCATCGCTCAGTCGAGTTTGGGTGGTGCAGGCGCACCGGGTGGTCTGGGTGGTGCGGGTGGTCTGGGTGGTGCAGGCGGCTGCGGTGGGGGGCGCGGATGCGCCGGCCAGCCTAATAACTGCGACATTGGCGCAGGCGGTAATGGCGGTCGCGGCGGCAATGGCGGCAACGGCGGCAATGGCGGCTTAGGCGTCCCCGGCCTCGCTCAGGACTTCTACCAGGACCCGAGTGGCATCGCACCTACCCTCGCCACCTTCCAAAGCCCCGACGAACCTAAAATCTTTATCCAGTCCAGCGGATGCACCTACCGCACCGTCAAAGCTTGGATCGATGCCGCCGGCTATATCGTGTGGTTCTTCGGGCCCGGCAGCACTCCCCCCACTGCCATCGGCGACACCGTTACCACCCAGTATACCACTCTCGGCCGGAAAAATCTCTCTGTCATCGTCAATGGCCAGACCTATACCTTCTATGAGTACATAGACATCCGGGATGATGGCACTGGTACTAATCCCACCTTCACCCAATCCC
>JAPYWM010000079.1 GCA_028276345.1 Sphingobacterium sp. | reverse complement strand
GGCGTTTCCCTGAATAGCGCCGCCGATCTGGTTCTGGCCGCCGGCCCGCCAATTGGAGAGGGCCGTCTGACTGGCCTGCATGCTCAAAAGTCCCTCATACTTCCACGCCCGGGGCAGTGTATCCTGAGCCAGCACAAGCCCCACAATTCCCCAGAATTTCCACACGGGCGCAAAGCTATGACAAGAAGGGCAGAGCGGGGGGACTTGACAATATGAAAAAATTCGTACCTTTGAAGCGGTATACGGTACGTCGCATTTATTCTCGGAACTAGCCTCGGGCTAGGATGGCTCCTGGCAAAGCCAGTTGAAGCCGTTGTAAGCACAGGAACGACCACGGCCGTCGTCAGTCAGAAAGAAACTAAAGCAGCCCTGAAAGAGGCAAAGCAGCAAAAGGCTGAAAAGGCTTCCTTTTGGGCTCGGCTGAAAAACTTCTTCGGCGGCTTAGGGAAGCTGGGGTGGGGACCTTTCTCATTGATTGTACTCGCTATCTTGACCCCGCCGCTGGCCGTCGGTATCGCCTCCAACTGGGATCCGGATAAGGTGCTCATAGCC
This sequence comes from Sphingobacterium sp., assembly GCA_028276345.1. Classification (GTDB taxonomy): domain Bacteria; phylum Bacteroidota; class Bacteroidia; order SpSt-205; family SpSt-205; genus JAPYWM01. The sequence continues at coordinate 5,884 of JAPYWM010000079.1, read as the reverse complement.
ATACTGCTCACGGCTTTGTGCGGCCTCCCTGGTATCATTTATGCTATTGTGGTAGCAGCCAAGTAAGCCTACTTGCTGAGGTTTTATGGGCTCCTGGTGCTTCCAGGAGCCTTATTTCTTTGTCTTTATGAAGAAGCTCATAATGCCGCTCATCCCACTCCCTCGACCCGAAGAGCGCAAAAAAATAGATATCCAGGGCTGGATAAAAGTGGGCGTGGCGGTTTCTCTGGTCTTGTTTCCGCTTTTGCTGCGCCTCCTTCCGGCGGATTTTTTTGACGATGGGCCGACCCTTTGTCCCTCCAAGCGTTTTCTGGATTTGGAGTGTCCGGGCTGTGGGCTGACCCGAGGCACCCAGCACTTTCTGCATGGGGAGTGGGAGGTGGCCTTAGACTACAATCCGTTAGTGGTAGTCGTCGTGCCCATCTTGGCGGTGGTGTGGGTGGTGCAGCTGGTGGCGCTAATCCGGTTTTTTCGGGCATATCGGGCAGCGCGGCAGAAGGAAAGCCGGGATTCGCCTCCCGTGCTAAAGTAGGTAACTGCCCGCCCGCCTACGTAAGGGGGCAGAGCGCCTTTGTAGAAATCCCTATCTTTGTCTGTATGCGGAACCAATCCCAGACGCCGCTGGCGGTGTCTGTCCCGACCTATCCCGCCTCGGAAAAAGTATACGTTCCCGGTCGCTTGCACCCGTACATCCGGGTGGCTATGCGAAAAATCCACCTTACCGATCCGGAGTATCCGGCTTATTATGCGTACGACACGAGCGGCGTTTACACGGACCAGGGGGTGTCGGTAGACATTCGGCAAGGCCTCCCTCGGCTGCGAGAGGCCTGGATTGCGGCGCGGGGCGATACCGAGCAGCTTTTGCGCTTTACCTCTCCGTATGCGCAAAGGCTTTATGAGGAGCGGCCCCCTACGATGTTCCCAAATCCGCACCTCCCTTGCCGGGCCCGCCTCGGACGGGCCGTCACCCAGCTTGCCTACGCCAAAGCCGGCATTATCACGCCTGAGATGGAGTACATCGCCATCCGGGAAAATCAGCTCCTGGACATGTACCGCCAAAACGGCCGCCTGCCCCGCTTCCACAAGGGCCAAAGCTGGGGCCTGCACATCCCGGATGAGATTACGCCGGAGTTTGTGCGTCAGGAAGTCGCCGCCGGCCGCGCCATTATCCCCGTGAATATTAATCACCCCGAGAGCGAACCTATGATCATCGGCCGCGCCTTCAAGGTCAAAATCAACGCCAACATCGGCAATTCCATCGTTACCTCCTCCATCGCCGAGGAGGTGGAGAAAGCTGTCTGGGCGGCTTACTGGGGGGCTGATACGGTGATGGACCTCTCCACAGGCCGGCATATTCATGAGACCCGGGAGTGGATTTTGCGCAATAGCCCCCTCCCTATCGGCACCGTCCCCATCTACCAAGCCCTGGAAAAAGTCGGCGGAAAGCCCGAGGAGCTCACCTGGGAAATCTTCAAAGAGACCCTGATTGAGCAGGCTGAGCAGGGAGTGGACTATTTTACGATTCATGCGGGGGTTCGCTTAGCGTATATCCCCAAGACCGTAGACCGGGTGACGGGCATTGTCTCGCGGGGCGGCTCTATCATTGCGCGCTGGTGTCTCGCCCACCACAAGGAAAACTTCCTCTACACGCACTTTGAGGAAATCTGCGACATTCTCCGGCAGTATGATGTGGCGATCTCGCTGGGGGATGGTCTACGGCCTGGGAGCATTGCGGATGCCAGCGACGAAGCCCAGTACGCCGAGCTCAAAACCCTCGGCGAGCTCGCCAAAGTCGCCTACGAGTACGACGTCCAGGTCATGATCGAAGGCCCGGGTCATGTTCCTATGCAGCTTATCTGGGAAAACATGCAGAAGGAGCTGGAAGACGCCCACGAAAGGCCCTTTTACACGCTGGGGCCGCTCGTAACCGATATCGCTCCGGGCTATGATCATATCACTTCGGCTATTGGTGCGGCCATGATCGGGTGGTTTGGCACGGCTATGCTCTGCTACGTGACTCCGAAAGAACACCTTGGCCTCCCCAATAAAGACGATGTGCGTGCGGGCATTATCGCTTATAAGATCGCTGCCCATGCGGCTGATATTGCCAAGGGGCATCCTGCTGCGCAGTGGCGGGATTACCTCCTGAGTCGGGCCCGTTTTGCTTTCCGCTGGAAAGACCAGTTCAACCTCTCGCTCGACCCAGAGACCGCTCAGAGCTACCACGACGAAACCCTACCCGCCGAAGGCGCTAAGCTCGCCCAGTTTTGCTCCATGTGCGGGCCTAAGTTTTGCTCCATGGCTATTTCGCAGCAGATTCAGGCGGAGGCCAGCCAGCTCTCGCCCGAGGAAATAGAAGCCGGCCTTATCCAAAAAGCAACCGAATTTCGCGCATGGCTACCCTGAGAGGTTTTTCCAGCGTCCTGTTTTTGGGATTGCTTGTTGCGCAGACGGCTTTTCAAACCGATCCCTTTCAGCCCTTGGAGGATTATGCACCGCCACCTACGCCAGAGCGTACGCGGTTGGGGGTGCCTTCATCGGCCTATTGGCAGCAGCGGGCCGACTACGCTATGCAAGTTACCCTTGATCCCGCCACCCATCGCTTGCGTGGTGAAGCCCGCCTCACCTACACGAATAACTCCCCCCTCGCTCTCTGCTACCTCTGGCTCGCCGTAGAACCCAACTACTTCAGCCTCAAAGGCTACGGCCACCTGAGCCGGAACTTCCTCTGGGAGGATTTTCGCCGCGATGCCAAGCGCCAGGGGAGTAGCTTCGCCGAGCTGTATGCCCGCCAGCTGCAAAACTACCTGCGCACGGACTTCCGGCTGGAAGGCGTGGAGCTTGTGGAGGGGACTTCGGCGCGACCCCTTCCGTATCGCATAGAAGAGACCCTGATGGAAGTCGCCCTTCCCCGTTGTCTTTCCACGGGTGAAAAGGTCACCCTCCACCTGCGCTGGAGCTTTACGCTGAATGACGGCCTGGTAGAAGGGCGAGCCGGCTACATGCAGACTGAGCAGGGGACGATCTATCAGGTGGCGCAGTACTATCCCCGGCCGGTGGCTTTTACCGACGCTCGCGGCTGGGAAAAGATGCCCTACTACGGTCCGAGTGAGTTTGCGGTGGAGTTTGGCGACTACGAGGTGGAAATTCGCCTACCCCGGGGCTATATCGTTGCGGCCACCGGCGAGCTCCAAAATCCGGAGAAAGTTCTCTCCCCTGAGCAGCTTCAGCGCTACCGCAGTGTCTCTGCCGATAGTTACACCTTCATAGTCGGCCCGAACGACAAGCGGGAGCCGCCGGGGAAGGACACTGTCAGCTGGGTTTTTCGGGCATCGCAGGTGCGCGATTTTGCTTGGGCGGCGGCGCCCCACTACATCTGGGAGGCGCGTCTCACCCGCATCCCTGGCCGAGAAACCCCCGTTCGCGTCCAGGCCTTCTATACCCAGGAGGTGGCTCCCCTTTGGCGGCACCTGGCTATCGCCACCACCGAACATACCCTCCAGTCCTACAGCCGCTTCACCTTTCCTTTCCCTTATCCCACCATGAATGTCACCTACGGCCCCGTCTTCGGCATGGAGTATCCGATGATTGTCTTTTGTGGCCGTCAGGAGGTCAAAAAAGACCGTTACACCGAGAGCGCCCGGCATAGCTTCATCTCGCTGGTGATTCATGAGGTCGGGCACAACTTTTTCCCCATGGTGGTCAACTCCGACGAGCGCCGCTGGATGTGGCTCGACGAGGGCCTCAATACCTACCTGGAAAACCTCACTAAGGCCACCTTTGAGCCGATGATCCGGGAGCGCGAAGCGCCATTGGAGCGCCAGCGAGTACGGGATTACCTCGCCTCTGGAAAAAGCCAGCCGATTCTTGCGCATCCACACACCATCCGCGAAATGGGCGCCAACGCCTACCTCAAAGTCGCTATTGGCCTGGAAACCCTACGAGAATACATCCTGGACCCGGTCCGCATGGATACCGCCTTCCGCCGCTATGCGCAGGCCTGGGCCTTCAAGCGGCCAGAACCGTGGGACTTTTTCCGGGCTATCTCCGGCAGCCTCACCCAGGAGCTCGGCTGGTTTTGGAAGGGCTGGTTCTTGGACAATAAACCCATTGACATCGCTATTGATACGGTTATCAGCCGGGCGGTGTCGGTTTCGCCAGAGGTGGCGCGGGTTCTTTTAGCGGAGAGCCGGGAAGCCGGCGAAGCCTATATAGCCTATCTGAGGAGCCAGGCGCAGCCGAGAAGTTTCTTCGTGGATAATCGTTCTGAGCTGGAAGATTCGTATGTCCAGCGTAATCGGTCTGCTTATGCCGAGTATCTCAAGCGCTATGCGGAGGAGGCGTCCGAAGCGGAGAAGGCCTTTCGGGCTTACGTAGCCAAGTCAGCGGAGAAGGAGGTCTATGAGACGCGGGTAACATTTCGGAATACGGGGGGGATGGTATGGCCTTTATGGGTGAAGGTCGTGACGGCGGATGGGGTGGCGCTGTTGTGGCGGTTTCCGGCCGAGAGCTGGGCTAAGAGTCCGGACCTTTTGGTGAAAGTCTTTTACACGGCTGCCCCAGTAAAGGAAGTCGTGCTCGACCCTTGGAGTCTGTCGCTTGACAGCAATCCCCGCAATCATGTCTATACCGTCTCGCGAGCGGCTCCGTGAGCGGCTTGGTGGGATTTTGCGGCGGGTAGAGGCTCTGCGTGCACAGGCCGATAGGCTGGAACATGAGAAAAAAGTCTTACTTTTGGCCTGGCAGGAGCGGTGGCAGCAGGTGCAGGCGGAGGTAGGGGCGCTCCGTGCCTTTTTAGACGAGGCTCTATCGTATGACAGAGAAGCCACACGAGTGGGTCGTTCTGGGCCGCACGATCGCCGTCCAGGGAGACCCCGAAACCATAGCTCGGGTTGAAGAGGCGCTCCATCGACTATCAGAGCGGGTGGAGGCCCTCCGTCGTGTGCATCCCCACAAAGATGAGCTGACCCTCTTCCTGATGGGGGTGGTCGCCCTTCTGGAAGAGCTCACGGGGTCCTTAGCCGAATATGAGGCTTTCTGTCAGGCGATAGAGTCTTGGCTACCCCCCGACGAAAAACACATGCAAGTATGAACACGATAGGCATCATCATTAGCGTTATCATAGGCCTGGTCGCTGGCGGCGGTGCAGGCTATGTGCTGGGAAAAGCCCTTTTGCGCAGGAAAATGCAGGCCCTCTCGCAGGCTGAGGCCGACATAGAAGCCCAGAAAACCGCCCTCGCCCAGTCCCGTGAGCAACTCAAAAAAGAGAGCCACCAGCATCGCAAGCGCTTAGAAGAGACCCAACGCAAGATCAGCCAACTGGAAAAGACCATCGAGGAGCGCCGAAAGGCCCTGGACGAGATGGTTCGGGAGGCGGAAAGCCGTCGCGCTAACCTGATTAGCGAAGCCGAAGCCCTCCACAAAAAAGCCCTGGCCCGCCAAGAAGAGCTCCTCGCCCTGGAAAAAGACCTATCTCGCCGGCAGGAAGAGTTTCAGCGGCAGTTAGCGAGCTTCCAGCGAGACCTGGAAAAGCTGGAAGCGCAGCGAGAAGCCCAAGAAACGCGCCTCAAGGCTATCATCGCCCGTGAGGAAGCCCTGGCAGAAAAAGAAAAGGCCATTGAGAAGGAGCTGGAAGCCATCGCTGGCTTGACCCGTGAGGAAGCTTTGGAGCGCCTGATGGAAAACCTCAAGGCCGAAGCCGAGCGCAAGGCCCATACCCTCGTTCAGCGCATTCTGGACGAAGCCCAGCTCAAAGCCGTAGAAGAGTCGCAGCGCATCATTGCCACCGTCATGAGCCGGGTGGGGGTAGAACAGAGCATTGAGGCCTCTATCACGGTCTTTTCCTTAGAGAGTGATGAGCATAAGGGCCGCATCATCGGCCGGG
>JAPYWM010000078.1 GCA_028276345.1 Sphingobacterium sp. | reverse complement strand
AGACCTTAGGCCATACCTACCTCCCGGACTTCCCAGCCAGCCATCCCCAGCACCCGATGCCCTCACACCACCTTATGGGGAAAGGGTGTGGCGGTATAGAAGTTTAGGCCGTGGGGATAGGGCGTAGGCTTCCCACTGGTCTTTTCTGCCAATCCAGTATCCTACTTGTGCTTTGGCCCAGAGGGCCCGCCGCCGGGCCACGGGCTCGGTTTTACACCCACTCCCACTCACAATGAAGGTTCCTTGCCCTTCCCGATGCACTTGGAGATTATGATCATGCCCTGAGAGAAACACGAGGGGGCGGTGGCTGCGGGTAGCGCGATGGCGTAGGCTATCGGCTAAGGCCCGATAAGCGGGATAGGCCTGATCGGTCGGATGACGGGCTGCTTTTCTGAGCCAGATAAAGACACTTCCCAGGCCCGGGAGGGGCACATATAGGTACCGACTGAGGGTTCGCAAGGGAAACAGGTGCGCCCCCAGCGGAAAGTGCCCGCCATGCAGACCCGCGGTCAGCGGCGGATGATGTAAGACCACGACCGGCCAGACCGTATCCGGCACCTGCGCAAGCAGCGAATCCAACCTCCCCCACAAGAATGCTTGCCCGCCTTTCCGAATGTACTGCTCCGAGTCTATGAAGATGAGCAGATAGCCCCCCTCCCTTATCCATGCCGGGCCCATTTCGCCTGGGGGTGGCAGATGGGGGAGGTCCTGCGCACAGGCCTGAAGTCCCGGTAGGTCAGCCTTCCAGTCGTGATTGCCGGGGGTAACGTAGACCTTTCCTGGGAAGCGCCGGGACACCTCCACCACACGCGCCCAGCGCCGTCGACTACGCCGACTTCCCGTAAGGCCCGCCGGGTAAATGTTATCACCTAACCATACCAAAATGTCCTGCTCTGTGGCGGCCGCTTGCCAGTGCTGCTTGTAGAGGCGAACCTGCCGCTCCGTCAAAGCCCCTGCATCGCCTACTGCAAATAGCTGCACTTGCAGCCATACCAGCCCCCCCAGCCACCCCATTCTTAATCACCCGAAAAGGCACCCTGCGCCTTCAAAAGCTCCTTCGCCTCCTTCATCGTAATGCGCACGCCATCCTTAAACGGCACAATCCACGCGTCCCGAATACCTAAGCGCTTAATATCCTTCTGAAAAGCCTCGGCCAGCGCTAAATCCCGAAACCGCCCCACCGTGTAGCGATTGATATCCCCCAGCGCCTCCGCCTCAAAAAATGGATTATCCTGCGCATACTTCCGCATGTCAAATAGCCGAAATGCCCCTATCTGCACCTTAAATACGAGGCCCGGCATGACATCCAGCCTGGCCTGCTTCTTTTCCGCTTCATAGGCCGCCCTCAGCCGAGTCACCTCGCTCTGCAAGGAATCATAGCTATACTGACGCGCCCGAAGTTGATTTTCCAACTCGGCTATCCGCTCCTGAAGCTCCCGATTGCGCTTCGTGAGCTCCTCTATCTCTTGGTCTTTGTTCTGAATCTGCCGCTGAAAGCCTTCCTCCCGCGCTTTGAGGGCCAGCGGGTTCTTTACATACTGTTTGGCTTTCTTTTTCCATTCTTTTTTGAGGGCTTTTTGCGGGTCGCCACCCTTTTTCTTCTGCTGGGCATAAAGTCCACTGCCTATCAGACTCAGCCCAAATAGCATCAACCACCAGCGCATACTTGGCAAATGTAAGTTATCTTTGCCAAATGCGTCCGCTCTTCACCCTTGTAACCCTCACTTATGCCCAAATGGCTCCCACCTTCCCACAGGTCGTGTGGAAACCCGGCGACACCCTCTATAATGCCTGGGCGGGTGGTCTGCACGCTCCGCAGTTTTCTACCATAGACCTGACGGCTGACGGCCAGCCCGAACTGATCGCCTTTGACCGCATGGACAATCGCCTCCTCGTCTTTGAAAAGCAAAGCCTGCAGTGGCGCTACCGGCCGGATCTCAGCTTTTACTTCCCCCGCCTCACCCACTGGATGCTCCTGCGCGACTATGACGGCGATGGGGATAAAGACCTTTTTACCGCCAGTCCCGTCGGCTCTAATGTCCGCGTCTACCGCAACATCCACCCCACCGGCTCCCCGCCCTTCTGGCAGCTTACCTACGACACCCTGAAAAGCACCTACTACAGCTACACAACCGCCCTTTACAGTGGCGCTATCGATATCCCCGGCATCACCGACATAGACGGCGATGGCGATGTGGACTTTCTCGTCTATGAAGTACTGGGCACGCTCATCGAATGGCACCGCAACAAAGCCATAGAACTTCTGGGCCGTCCCGATACCCTTATCTTAGAACTTGCCTCGGGCTGCTGGGGCCATATCTACGAAAACTACAACTACAGCACGAATGTGTTTTCCTTCTCCACCTACACTTGTGGGCCTGGTCAGCGCCAATTACGCACCCAGCATACGGGCGGCAGCCTCCTCCCCATCCAGCTCAATGGCGACACGCTCATAGACATCATTGTGGGGGACTTTGGGCCGCCCTACCTCATAGCAGGCTATAATACAGGCACCCGAACCATCGCCCATATAGATTCTGCTACCGCCCAGGCCCCCTATCCCCTTTTTGCGCCTGCCGTGATGCCAGACTTTCCCGCCGCTTACTACGAAGATGTCACCGGCGACGGCAAACCCGACTTCCTCGTAGCCAACAACGACGGTCTGGCCGGCACCGACCGCCATAGCGTCTGGCTCTACCCCAATGTCGGCCGCGTAGATTCCCCGGCCTGGGCCCCACCCATCATCGGCTGGCTCCACAATACCATGATAGACATCGGCACCGGCGCCCACCCCACCTTCGCCGACCTCAATAGAGACGGCTACCCCGACCTCATCCTCACCTGCCGCCAGACGTACACCCCCACCGGCCCCAGCACCCAAGCCTGGCTCTTCTGGGGCGGCCCAAGCGGCTTCACCCTCGCCGACTCCAACTGGCTCAACCTCCCCCAGTTCGCCAATCTCATCGCCCCCATCTTCACGACCGGCGACATCGACGGTAATGGCCGCCTCGACCTCCTCATGGGCACTAGCACCGGCGCTATCTGGCGCTGGGAAGAAACCTCCCCGGCATCTACCAACTTTCAACTACTCTCCCAGTCCTTCCTCTCGGTCAGCAGCGAAGCCGCCCCCCTCCTCTACGATATAGATAACGACGGCGACCTCGACCTCCTCGTCGGCACCCGAAACGGCCGCCTCGCCCTCTTCACCAACCAGAATGGCGCCTTCCAGCTTCTCACCGACTATCTCGGCCAGATAGAAGTGCGAGACACTCTAAGCACCCTCCTCGGCTATGCTCGGCCTGCCATTCTCCCTACCCCGGGGGCAGGTCCGCTCCTCCTTGTGGGCAATATCACCGGCTTTCTTCGCGTCTATCAGCCCGATTGGAGTAGTCCTACTGCCGCTTGGCCTTCGGTGGGCGACCTTTCCGTAGTTATCCAGCCCGGTACTTTCACCAGCCCTTCCACCTGGGCCTTCAACGACAGCACCTGGCTCGCTATCGGCCTACGCCGGGGGGGGGTAACCCTATACCGACTGGAGAGCTTTGCTACTTCATTCGCTTCCCCGCCACAAGCCCCAGCCCACACCTACCGCCTTACCCGTACTGAAACCGGCTTTTACCTCCACACCACCACACCCCTCTCCCTTACGCTCCTGACCCCTCTCGGACAAACTCTCTGGGAAACCACCAGCTCCCAGCCTACTTTCTTTGAGAAGCCACACACCCCAGGCCTTTACCTCCTCCGCATCACGGACAAAGACCACATCTCCACCCACCGACTCCTGTGGCCATAAGCACTTTCCGTACATTTACCGCATGGACATACAGGCCTGGATAGCGCAGCAGCGCCCCAACATCCTGGAAGGACTGAAAACTTTCCTTCGCTACCCTACTATTAGCGCCCAGACCACTTACTACCCCGCTCTACACGAATGCGCCAACTGGCTTCAGGAGTATCTCCATGAGCTGGGCTTTCAGACGGCACGCTACGGCGAACCCCCCGTCCTCTATGCCTTCTATAAAGGGCCGGTCAACGCCCCTACCCTCCTCTTTTACGGGCATTACGATGTACAGCCGCCGGACCCCCTCGACCTCTGGGAAACCCCGCCCTTTGAGCCCACGATAAAAGAAGATGCCCTCTATGCCCGTGGGGCCTGCGACGACAAAGGCCAGGTTTGGGCCCACCTTACCGCCTGGCGCTACTGGTCTGAGCAGGGCGGCCTCCCCATCTCCCTCCACGTAATCCTCGAAGGCCAGGAAGAAACCGGCAGCGAAACCCTCTATAAAGTTTTAGCTGAACACCGCCACCTCTGGAAAGCCGACGCCGGAATCGTCTCTGATACGGCTTTCTTTTCCGAAGATATTCCCACGCTCACGACAGGGCTACGGGGCCTGCTTTACACGGAGGTGCGAGTGGATGGGCCAGCCCGCGACCTCCATTCCGGGACCTTGGGGGGTATTGTCCAAAATCCCGCCTGGGCGCTGGCGACTATCCTATCCCGCCTCAAAGGACCCGACGGCCGCATCACCATCCCAGGCTTTTACGAGGAAGTCCTGCCCCCTGATCCTACCATCCGCCGACAATGGCAAACCCTCCCCGCTCATGAAGCCCACTATCTCGCCATTACCGGCGCCCCCGCTCTCTGGGGCGAAGTCGGTTTTTCCCCCTTAGAACGCGCCACCATCCGCCCCACCCTGGATATCCACGGCCTCTACAGCGGCTACATCGGCGAAGGCTCCAAAACCATCATCCCCGCCTACGCCACCGCCAAGGTCTCCATGCGCCTCGTCCCTAAGCAAAACCCCGACAAAATCTGGGAAGCTTTCCGCACCTATGTGGAAGCGCTCGCACCTCCCGGTGTGAAAGTCTCGGTCCAGCGCCTGCATGACCCCGCTCCCGCTTTTGAGACCCCTATTGACTCGCCTTTCTATCAGGCAGCTGCGGAAGCCATCCAGGAAGCTTTCGGCAAAGCCCCTATCCCCCTCAAAGAAGGGGGCTCTATTCCCGTCCTCTCCGCTATTCAAACGGTTGTCGCCGGGCCGATCGTGCTCATGGGCTTTGGGCTACCCACGGACCAGATTCACAGCCCCAATGAGCATTTTCGCCTGCGGCAGCTCTGGGGGGGAATCCACGCCGCTATAAGATTTTACCAGAAGGCGGGCCTGATCAATACAGCCACACCCGCACGGTAACCGGCGCTGCCTCCTCGGGATAAAGCCTCAGGAGATACACTCCGGAAATATGTCCCACGGGATGCGGCCCTTCACCCCTTAACGTATGTACCAGCCGCCCCTCCATCGTGTACAGCTCAGCCTGCGCTACCCGCTTCAGCGTAAGCGTCTGACTGAGCGGGTCATACCAGTAAAGGGGCTGTTTTCCAGTCTGAGTGGGGAGCAGCACAGTAGAATTTGCCGGCATGTCAAAGGTGGCCGTGGCTGTGGCATCGCCCGAAGTAGAACCATTCCCATTGGCGGCATTAGCGGCCACATACCAGCGTAGCGTCCCCACATCCGTACTCGGCGGTGTCCAGGTAAAGCTCCAGCTCACCTGACCGCCACTAAAGGTCTGCGCCCCCTGATGCCCCAAGTACTTGCGCCCGCCTGGGGCCGTCAGAATGGTACTCCCAGTGCCTGCAGTAAGGCTATTGGCAGGGGTAGGGTCGTTGGCAGAACTCGCCGTAGGCAGGGTCGCCACCGTCAGCTCAAATCCCCCTGTCGCTGCGGTACCGTGGTTAACGCGCACTTCCATGTTCAGCGGCCCGCCGCCAGGCTGATAACCCAGCATGCCATCCACAGGATTGCCGTTTACGGAAAGGGTAATTGTGGGGGCCGGCGTCCCGCCACTATGGCAGCTCCCACAGGAACCATTATCAAAGGGGGCGCCTGTGCGTGCCACTGGCGGCTGAGAGGAGTTGGCCTCCCGAAGGGCCAGCAGAGAGAAAGCCGTCACCGCTATCCAGAGATAGCGCATGTTGCAAAGTTAGCAATTTCTCTCCGGATGTCAGGGGCTTGTATTTGCACGGGATTGCATACTTTTATATCTGGTATGCGTATCGTAGTCATTGGGGCCTTTTTGGCTCTGGGTGCGCTTCTCAGCGCGCAAACCGAGAAAAAGCCGGCTCAGCCGGCTCAAGCAGCCCCTGCACAACAGCCAGGCAAACCAGCCGCACAACCCGCCCAGCCGGCCCAACCCGCTACCGCCGCCGAACCCGCCCAGCCGGCTAAACCCGCTCAGCCTGCCAAACCCGCCACACCCGCACAACCCGCCCAGCCGGCCCACTCCCCACATCACCCTGAGCATCACCAACATACCTAACCCGCCCAGCCAGGCAAACCCGCTCAGCCGGCCCACCCCCCACATCACCCTGAGCCCCACCAACACACCCCGCACAAGAGCAACCCCTAAAAGCATCATCCCACGCTAAAATGCAGACTGCG
>JAPYWM010000077.1 GCA_028276345.1 Sphingobacterium sp. | reverse complement strand
TCGCCGCTAATGGTTCGGATTTTTCCATCAGTGGTGGGCTCAATGTCATAGCGGCGGGTTGCATGGGAGGCGGTTTATTCAGCTATGAGGTGTGGATAGAGGTAGGGGGGACGTTAAGCACGGGGACCTATACGATTACTCTGCAGTCTGGGAGCGACGGGAATACTGTAGCGGATAAGTGCGGGAACTTTGCGGCGGCGGGGCAGTCGGTACAGGTGTCGGTCTTAGGCAGCCTCTCGATGACGGTGACGCCCCGGGAGATTTGCGTGAATGATCCCGGTGGGGTTCAGCTGCAAGGCAGTGTAGCCGGTGGTCTCCCGCCCGGAGCCGTAGCGAGTTGGAGTACAGGAGCGACGGGTTTAATAGCGCAGGCGTTTCCGTCCTCTACTGCGCCCTATTTTGAAGAGCCGTACTGGGAATACTATACCCTCACGGTCACCTTAGGGAGCTGCACGTACTCGCTTGTAGATAGTGTGCGGGTGCATCCGCTTCCGCGGGCTGAGCTGGTACCGGCTGTGGTATATACCTGTGGGGGCCGGCCGGTCGAGCTGACGGGCTTAGCGTCCATCTTGGGCGGCACGTGGGAGAAACTTCTGCCTTCGGGGAGCTGGCAAGGTCTTCCGGCGCCTGTGGTTCTGGAACCAGGTGTCCATCAGGTGAGGTACCAAACCCCCGCAGGCTGTATTAGTGAGACGCTTACGGTGCAAGTGGTAGATGCACCCCTCACGCAGGGAGCTTGTAATGTGCTTTATGTAACGCCTACGGGGAGTCCTACAGGCGCGGGTACACCCGATGACCCGCTTAGCCTCGAGGCCGCCCTCACCCGTCTCCAATGCCGAAAAGGCCTCATCAAGCTCGCACAGGGCACTTACATCCTCATGCGGCCTATTACTACCGTCACGGATAGTATCATCTTAGAGGGGGGCTACGACCCTGCTGCCGGCTGGGTAAAGCGCTCGACGCCGGGCCTTACTGTACTGCGGCGCACCGCCACTAATGTAGAAGGCTGCCAGACCTTATCGCCTCGGCTTACGGCTTTTCAGATTCATGGGGCCAAGGCGTTTCGTTTGCAGGACCTTACGATTGCGGTGGAGAATGCGCCGGCAGCCAGTGCTGCGTGTGCAGATGGGCGGGGGATATCGACGTATGGGCTTTATTTACGGGATTGCGCGGGGTATGAGATAGTTCGGTGCCAGCTTTTGGTAGGCGATGCGTCGGCTGGGGAGGCCGGTGCGCCAGGGCAGGATGGGCGTCCAGGCGGGAATGGGCAATGTGGTGGGGCCGGGGCGGCTGCTACGCCGGGATTCGGCTTCTGTTTGCCGCCTTTGGGGACGCCACCGCCGGCCTCAGCGGGAGCGGGTGGCGCAGGGGGGAGTAGTCCAGTCGGCCATGGCGGCGGAAATGGGGGCAGCAGCACGTTCATGAATAATGGCTCAGGCGGCCAGTCTGGTGGAGGCCCAAGCGGTGGGATAGGCGGAACAGCCGGTTCGCTCTGCTTCACGGGCTTGATTGGGGGCGGTAACTGTGCCTGCACACAGGTGGCTTTACCGGGTGTGCCGCCTGCCAGTGGTGGAAATGGACAGGATGGGCAAAACGGCCTTCCTGGGCAGAATGGCGCCAATGGAACCGCGGGTCAGGTCATAGAAGGCTTTTGGCGGCCAGGCAGCCGCGGAAAGCCCGGGCAGGATGGGACGCATGGTAGTGGCGGTGGTGGCGGTGGTGGCGGTGGTGGCGGCTCTAATATCATTCCGCCAAACTGCCCCACCATTGGCGCCGGCGGTGGGGGTGGCGGCGGTGGCGGGGAGGGTGGCAAGGGGGGTAAAGGCGGCTCCGGCGGCGGGAGCAGTTTCGCAGCTGTACTCGTGGGTAATGGCGCAGGCAGCGCATGGATACAGTGCTACCTCTCGGCAGGCCAGGCGGGTGCCGGCGGTCCTGGCGGTCCCGGCGGACAAGGGGGCGCAGGGGGACTCGGCGCCGGCCCCTGTGTCGCCTTCGATGGCGGATGCAATGCCGGCAACGGCGGCAAAGGCGGAAATGGCGGACGGGGCGGTAACGGCGGCCAAGGCGGCAACGGTCTCCCCGGCCAGGCCCAACCCCTCCTGCAAACCGGTACCCCACCCATCCTCACCGAGGTTACCTTCAACCTTAGCGCGCAACCCACTATCGAAGTCGGTACCGCACACTGTACCGGCGTGGACATCAACTTCTCTGGCTCCGCCCCCGGAAGCTTCACCAGCCTCGGCGCAGATGCCTCCCCCAGCAGCCTCCCCACTAACACCGGCACAGCCCAGTACACCGCACCCGGCGCTAAAGACCTGACCTTCGCTGGGCAGAACTACCCCCGCTTCTGGACTATACTGACCAGCCCAGATCAGATCAGCCTGCAAATCTTGCCGCGGGAAGATACTTTTTGCGCAGGGACCATCACGCTCTTCAGTTCTGAGGCTTTCGCCCTGGCGTATGAGTGGACTGTCACGCAGAATGGACAGCCCGTTCCCTTCCAGACGAACCGCGATACAGTGCGGTTTATCGCGCAGGTGGGGCGCTATACGATTCGCCTAAGAGTCCAAACGCTATGTTGTGGGTGGGTCGGCCCCGTGGAGAAGGAAATCACGGTGATAGAGGCGCCGGTGATTCGGGCCACAGGGGCAGCTGGCTGTTTCCCGCTCTTACTACAGGCGGAGCTGGTAAGTGGGGGGGCAGGAGGCACTTTCGTCTGGTACGATTCCCGAGGGGACTCCGTGGGGGCGGGGGCGCAGTTAATACTGCCGGGGCCGGTGGCCGATTCCACGTACTCGGTAGAATACCGAGTGGGCTCATGTGGGTCGAGTCGGGTTTCGGTGTCTGTCCAGGGGGTGCCTACGCCTGTGCTAACAGGAGTCTCTGCTACGCCACCGCTGCAGCCAGCCCCAGAAGGGCCAGTCAATATAGACTTCACGGCGCTTTATCAGGCGCCGGCAGGCAGCCCGGTAAACTTTACCTGGTTTTTTGGCGATGGCGGCCAGTATAGTAGCTCCCAGCCGCAAGCCGCACACTTGTACAGCCCCGGCGTTTATACGCTGACCCTGATTGCTGCCATAGGAGATTGCCGAGATACGCTAACCGTCACAGTGGAGGTGCTCGGGAGTCGCCAGCTTATCATCCCGAATGTATTTACCCCCAACGGCGATGGTATCAACGACGTCTGGATTCCTGTTGGCGCCGGTATCCGACGCATGGACATTCGGATTTACGACCGGTGGGGCAAGATTTTGTACCAGGGGGCGGGGCCTTGGCGGGGTGAGGAAGCGATTGAGGGCATTTACACGTATGTGGTGGATGTGGAGTTCCTCGATGGCTCTCGGGTGAGTCGGGCTGGTACGGTTACGCTTTTGCGGTAGGGATTCTGCGGCATAAGTATCCCGGGCTTACCCTTGGCGACGGAGAGAAAAGAACGGCAGGGGGGCTCTCCACGCTTACCGTCTGCCTAATACCCTTTGCAGTCAAAAACCTTCTGAATATAGAGCGTGATATTTTGGCCGCCCCTTCAGCGGGCGGCGGCCCCACAAAATCCCACCAGCTTGCATTTAGAAACCCTTTGCATTGAATTGGGTATTAGAGCGCCTCCAACTTCCTTATCCAGTCGCCAAAGTGAGGACACGCCGCACATAGCTCCTCCCAAGGAACTTGCGCTAAAATCCCTACACCATCCGTAGTCTTTTTGAATCTCGGCCATATCCCCTTGATGCGAGCGGACGGATGAGAGGTTCCGTAGGGGCGGGTCCCCTGGATGCGGGTTTCGTAGGGGCGGGTTTCGTAGGGGCGGGTTCTGAACCCGCCCCTACGGGGGGGACGTGATAATGATGGTACCATGCACACGGTTCGGCATGACCACGAACGCATCCCATATCCCATTCGGCACATGGTTAGGTAGGTCCTGCCAGGTCCATGCCACGATAGGACCTGCCTCATTCAGGTGCATAACACCATTCACGATTTCTCCAAGGATGCACATGCGGTCCCGCGTGCAAATGGTAATAAAATAAGCCCCCAGCTGAGAATGATCGTATCCCCGCAAGCAGATGTTGCGACGGTGATGTTTAGAGGTATCATACCGCATAGCCAAGCTATTAAGACTCTAACCCCCCCAGAGCCGCTCGAATAGGAGGATACCCCCGTCAATCGCCTCACACGTGCCCTATACCATTTCCCATTATAAACTTTCTTTTTGGGCGCGCCCATCCCCTCTTCACATTAAGAAAGCCTTGGCCTCAAAATGGTATAAGGAGCACCAAGAGCCTTTTACGCAGGGCCAGGGCCATAGCTGGTACCGCCGAGCAGCTTTTTCTGCCCTCTCCGGATAGGGTAGAAGTCCGGGAAGGGGGTCAAAGATGCCGCAGCTTAGCAGGGACGCGAAGAGCCCTGGATGTGAATGGAATTTCTTACCTTTGCCCCCGCTGTGAAGAGCCTACCATTTTACAAAACCCCGATGACTCCGCCGCAGGGGCAGGTGCGGGAGTGGCTTCTCGTGGATGCAACCGGACAGCCGCTGGGACGTCTGGCCAGCCGGATAGCTTCCTATCTGCGTGGCAAGCACAAACCTAACTTCGCGCCGCATTGGAACCTCGGGGCCGCCGTCGTCGTCGTCAATGCCGAAAACGTCGTCCTCACCGGCAAAAAGGCTACACAAAAAGTCTACATTCGCCATACGGGCTACCCGGGCGGGCAGCGGCACATTCCGATTACCCGGATGCAGCCTGAAGCGGTCATCCGCCACGCCGTCAAGGGCATGCTCCCAAAAAACAAGCTCCAAGAGCGCATGCTCCGCAATCTGTACATTTACGTGGGGCCGTCGCATCCGCACCAGGCCCAGAACCCTAAACCCGTTGTGCTATGAATCCGACCTTAGCCGGATACACACATACCATAGGCCGCCGCAAAACTTCCACTGTCCGACTTTATATGCGGCCGGGGCAAGGGACTTTTGTCGTGAATCGGCGCCCCTGGAAAGAATACTTCCCGCAGGAGATTCTCCAGCTTGAAATCCTCAAGCCTTTTGAAGTGGCGGGGCTGGGTGTGGAGAAGTTTGACCTCATTGCGTATGCGGAGGGAGGTGGTTTTCGTGGGCAGGCGGAGGCGCTCCGGCTGGCTATTGCCCGGGCGATTAGCAAGATGGATGACTCCAAGCGGCCCTTCCTCCGAAAAGCCGGCCTGCTCACCGTAGACAGCCGTCAGGTAGAGCGCAAACACTACGGCCACAAGAAAGCTCGTCGCAGCTTCCAATTCTCTAAGCGCTGATATGACTATTCCGACAATCGAACAGCTCCTGGAAGCCGGCGTACATTTAGGGCACCTGCGCTTCCAGTGGAATCCTAAAATGCGGCCCTACATCTACGGCGAAAGGGACCGCATCCACCTGATTGACGTCCTGAAAACCCGCCGCTTCCTCGAAGAAGCTGCCATCGCCGCCCGGGAGATGGCTAAACAAGGCCGCGCAATCCTCTTCGTGGGAACGAAAAAACAGGCCAAAGAAATCATCCGCGAAGCCGCTGAAAGCGTGGGCATGCCCTTCGTCAATGAACGTTGGTTGGGCGGCATGCTCACTAACTACAAAACCATCCGCCGCTCCATCGTCAAAATGGAGACGATTGATCGGATGATGCGGGATGGCACCTTTGACAAAATCTCCAAGCGGGAGCGGCTGCAAAAAATGCGTGAGCGGGAAAAGCTGGAAAGGATCCTCGGCGGTATCGCCCGCCTGCCGCACTTCCCACCCGGGATGCTGTACATCGTAGACATCGTGGAAGAAGATATTGCCTTAGCGGAAGCCCGCCGGCTCAATATCCCCACCATCGCCATGGTAGATACGAATGCCGACCCTACCGCGGTGACCTTCCCGATTCCGGCGAATGACGACTCCTCTCGCTCCATTGAGCTCATTACCGCCACCATTACCGCCGCGATTCAGGAGGGGCTGGATGCCCAGCGCCACGAAAAACAAGCCCTTGCTAAGGAAGACACCCAAAACTAAGACCCAGCCTGCCCTTCCCGCCGGCTTCCGGGATTGGGGGCCCGACGACATGCATAGGCGGCACCGTCTCTTCGCGGTGCTGCGCGAGACTTTTGAGCGCTACGGCTACGAACCCCTGGAAACCCCCGCTGTAGAGCTTCTCTCCGTCCTGACGGGCAAGTACGGCGACGAGGGTGAAAAGCTACTCTTCCGCATCCTCAATTCAGGAGACTTTCTTGCAGGCGTGCCGGAAGCGGCTCGCACTTCCAGTCAGGCCCTTCTTCCGCATATTGCAGAAAAGGCCCTGCGCTATGACCTGACCGTTCCTATGGCGCGCTGGGTCGCGCAAAATGCCAGTAAGCTCGTCTTTCCCTTTCGGCGGTATCAGATTCAGCCTGTATGGCGGGCCGACCGCCCCCAAAAAGGCCGCTATCGCGAATTCTACCAGTGCGACATAGACAGCATCGGCGCCAAAGGCCTCATCCCCCTCCTGGAAATCTACCTCAT
>JAPYWM010000076.1 GCA_028276345.1 Sphingobacterium sp. | reverse complement strand
AGTCCATCCCCTATAATGCTACTTATTACCCTATTGATGGTACGACTGTTTCTATCACTATTCCTGATGGGAGCGGCCCCGATCACAGCGGCGTCTTTATCAGCGGGTTTGCCCGCATCGTAAATAACACAACCATGACAGGTAATTTGGCGTTGGCAGGGTACTTTTTGCTTTTAGTTCGGGCCGAGGATGCCGCCTTCATCGTGAATAGAACTGTACTGACTTATAGCAGTGGTATCTGTGCGCTGCGGTTTCCGAATGGACTTAGCTCAGGTACCTTGGGCTTTAATATGGGCACGTCGGTGAGCTATGTGGATCTCAATCTCACTGCGGGTACTACCTACTATTACAGGTTGGAGCTCTATGGCAACTATGTCAATGTGAATGGCGGGACGCTGGATGTGTATGAGCGGAATCTCTCCGTACTTCAGATCAAGCGATAAAGGTAAAGCAAAAGGTGTTTCTGCGGCCTCTCCGGCGGCCATAGCTTTACACCGCGCCAAAAAAGCAGCATTAGCCAAAATCGGTTGGCTAAGCGCTTCTTAGCGCTTAGGCCGGGGGCGTGGAACCGAGGCGCGTGGCTGCGCGGGCCAGACGAAGGTAAGTCGCAATCGCTCTTTTACCGAGGCTACCCAGCCGGTGGGAAAAGGCATTGACGTAGAGGTTGATATGGGCCTTTTGGACGGCGGGGTCCATGTCATCGGCGTACTGCCCGACGAAGGCGAGAGCTGAAGCAGGATGCTGGTAGGCCCAGCGGAGGCTTTTTCGCAGGGCAGCCGAGAGAAAGGCACGCCACCCTAAAAGGTCCCTCCGCAAAATCAGCCCACCTAAGGGGATAGGCAGGCCTGTCTTTTCTGTCCAGTACGCGCCCAGGTCTTGCAGCGCGGTTAGGCCGTACTTCGCATAGGTGAAACGTAACTCATGGATGATGACGGCGGCGTCTATTTCGCCGGCGAGGAGGGCGGGGATGAGCTGGTCGTACCGGTAGACGAGGCGGTTTTGGGCATGGGGGGCATAAAAATGGAGGAGGCTATTAGCGGTGGTTTCCAAGCCGGGGATGCCGATCTTAGCTGCTGCCAAGGCCTCATAGGAAAGCGCCGCACGGGCTATGAGCAGCGGCCCCACCCCATACCCCAGCGCCGCCCCCACCGGCAAAAGACCATACGATCCCCGCGGCAAAAGCGCATACTGAAAAAAAGACACTTTGACCAGATGCGCGCCCCCCCTCTGGGCGAGACGATTCAGCTCGTCAATGTCATAATAGGTGATCTGCACGGGCCAGGGCAGCCGAATGGCCCCCAGTGCCACCCCCGCCCAGATAAACGTGTCATTGGGACAGGGGCTGATGGCTATCCGCAGTGGCTCAGACACGCGGCGCATGCTCACCTCCGGAAAAGGGGCTGGCGTTTGTAGTCGGTGGGCACGTGGAAGGGGAAACGCAGGTCTGGCGCATGTGGCTGGAACTCCGAAAGCTGAAGGAGGATTTTCTCGTCAGAAGGGAGGGTGACGGTGATTTTGTGAGGGATGGGCTGGCTCCCCCACTCGTACGCGAAAGAGATCGTAGCGCCCGTAGGCAGGGAAACTTCCCAGCTTGTGAGGCGGAGGGGCGCTGCGTCAAGGGTAGCCCGGAGCTGGGCCTGCTGGTAGGGGGCTGTAAGGGTGCTGCTGCTGGGCTCCCAGTGCCAGGGGAGACCATTGAGACCGGTGGGCCACCGTCCTAAGAGGATATTCGCTATGTCGCTCAGACTGTATGCCGGAAAGAGCTGGCGCAGCGTATCCAGCGAAGCGTAATAGAAGACTTTTTCCAAGCGCTGGATGAGAAAGGCACTGTCGCTCCGCACCAGGCCGCGTACACCCTCTATCCCGAGAAGCCCCGCTGAGAGCCAGATGAGAGAGTCTTTCAGGATATGTAGGCGCAGGTTGAAATTCTGTCGGCGCTCGCCGAGAAAGGTGCCTTTGTAGAAGAGGGCGAGCGTGGTATAGGTAAGCTGGTCAGCCGAAAGCCGGGCGAGGAGGGCTTCAGTGGTGGTGGGAAGGTCACCTGTGGGGGAAATTTTGCGGGCCTTGCGCGGGCAGGCCACGAGAAGCAGAAGCCCCAGAATCAGGGCAGGCTTTGCCAAGTAGTGCATAAGGGATAGGTTTGGACGGCCCAGGTTTTCCACTGGGCATAGGTGGTGGGGCCGAGGGTTTGGGGGCCTAAGGGGAGAAGCGTCATCCAGCCTTCCAGGGGTAGAGCGGCGAGATTGTCGGAGAGACGTTTTTGCCAGTCGAGGTGGGTTGGGGAGAGGAGGCCCTCGGCCCAGAGACGCAGGGGATGCGTGGGGGAGAGCTGCGCGAGCGCCTTCTCGGCGTCGGCGGCCGTCTGCGCGGGCGGCGTAAGGCCTGCATACCGGTAAAGCAGGTAGCGCAAAAGCGCAATTTCGGTGGCCTGGTAGTAGATGCTTAGGCGCGTCTCGTATGCAGCAGGCCAGGGCGTTTTGGCAAGGAGGTAAGCTGCGCCCTCATAGAAGAGGGCGATGCGGGCGAGGGAGGTATCTATGGCGTGTAGGAGGGACCAGCCCCGCCGGAAAGCCCTTAGCGCCTCATTAGCCTGGCGACGCTGGGTGGCCACGATACCTTGCCACAGGTAGAGCAGGCCCTGCTGCGGGAAGCGCTCGCTGACTTGGCTTATGGCACGGGCCAGCGAATCCCCCCCACCTTTCCGGTACAGCAAGTATATCCAGCGCTCCCACCACTCCCAGCGGGTGGAGTCCAGCCGAATGGCTTCTCGCAGGGCGATAGCCGCGCTGTCAAGCTCATCGTCTTCCAGCCACAGCTCGGCACGCAGCGCCCACCCTTCGGCGTTAGGCGCCTGCTGTAAAAGCTGGTCTACACGTGCCCGCACTTCCGCCCCCTCGTCCGAAAAGTGCCGCAGAAGCTGGTATCGTATCTCTACGGGGACTTCGGGCTTGGCTAAAAGGGAGTCCCAGACCGCCTCCTCCCACTGGTTTTCAAACCACTCGATATGATTGAGAACGGTCTCCCAGGCCAGCGCATTAGCCGCATCCAGCGATAAAAGCGCCTGAACATGGCTTGTCAGGCGCAAAAGGTCCTGGGCCAGCTCGTAAAGGCGGATGGCCGTCTCCCGATAGACTTCGGTGCGGGGCCAGCGGACGATCAGGCTTTCCGTGAGGGCAATAGCCCGCCCTAACTCCTTAGCCTCCACGAACATCTGCACCCGCTCTTGAAAGATATCCTCGTACAACATCCCACTGCGCTGCTGAAGCTCTTCATAATAGCGGTCCGCTTCGCGGAGGCGGCCGATCCGACGATAGCTCTGCGCTAATCGCAGCAAAATCTCCGGATGATGGGGGTACTTCTGGAGAAGCTTTTCTAAGAAGGTGATGGCGGTTTGGTGCTCTTCATTGAGGGCGAGGGCGGTGGCGTAGCCGAGGGCCAGCCAGAGTTCGTTGGGCGCTTCCTGGTAGGCCTTCTCGGCATGGGTGAGCATGCGGGGGTAGTCCCGCTGGGCATAGGCAATCTGCGCCAGATAGTAGTGAATGCCCGCGCTGTGGGGCGCCTTTTCCAGCGCTTCTAAGAAATAAGGCAGCGCTTCTTCGATCAGCCCTTGCGAAAAGTAAACGACGCCCTTCACATAGGGGCTTGCTGCCGCTCGCCAGCTGAGGCTATCGCGGGCCGAAGCCCCACTTTCCTTCGCTTTTTTCTTAGACTTTTGCGCAAAAGCCACCGTCAGGCATAAAAAGACCCCGACCCCTATCCTAAGCCCCATACTTGCTGTAGTCGCCTAAGTCTAACCGCAGAGGCTGGCCTTTGCAAATCGCCGCCTCGCCAACGATAGCCTCGTGCAGAATGACGTTCTCAATGTAGGCGTCTTTTCGGCAGAGGGCTTGGCTGATGATGCTGCGGTGGATGCGGGCGCCGGCTTCCACGCCTACATACGGCCCGATCACGCTTTCCGTAATATGGGCTTCGGGGGAAATGTAGACAGGCGGTACCACCTGCACAGAAGAAAGCTGCGTGGGCGGGGTGCCCAACCCCAGCTCCAAAAGCCGCGCCTGCGCCTGTAAGACAAGCGCCTTACTCCCGCAATCCAGCCATTCCTCCACAGGCAGCGCAGCCAGTTTCGTCCCCTGCGCGCACAAAACCTGCAGCGCATCCGTGAGCTGATACTCCCCCTTAGACGTAATCCGCTGCGCAAAAAGGTACTCTATCGCTGGCAATAGCCGCTCCGCCTCCCGCAGCATATACACGCCGATAATCGCCAGGTTGGACGGGGGCGACTCCGGCTTCTCAATGAGCTTTTCTATCCAGCCTTCAGGAGAAAGCTGCACAACCCCATACTGACGCGGGTCTTCTACGACCTTCACCCAGAGGGCCCCATCTGCCGCAGCTGGAATAGAAATCGACGCTTTGAAGATAGTATCCGCAAAGAGGATGATACATGGCCCTTCTAAGTGGTCTTTTGCCTGGTAGACGGCGTGCGCCGTACCCAGCGGCTCCTCCTGCGTGCAAAAGACCGCCCGCCCGCCATACCGCTGCGCCAAAAGCTCTAAAAATCGCCGCGCCCCCTCCGGTAGCGCCCGAACCACAAATACCATCTCCTCTATCGGCTCCGGCATCGCCGCCTGCACCTCCTCGATCAGCCATTGCAAAACAGGTTTGCCCAAAAGCGGGAAGAGAGGCTTAGGTACGGTGAAGGTATGCGGACGCAGACGCTTCCCTTCACCCGCCATCGGAATAATCAGCCGCATCCTCCCAAAGTTAGCAACTTCTGATGGGAGGGGGGTGATACAGGCGGCGCAACCCTATCCCCTGGCTGCTTCCCCGCTTGCTGGCAGGGGGGGAGCTTCCCGCGCGCTGTTTACGGGGGAGCGGCGGGGAGGGTTACGGGGATCGTTCAGAGAGGGGATTATCGCGTACTTTGCTCCGGGGGCTAGCGTTATGAATCTCTTTCCGGCTATTCGGATAGAGGGCGGGCTTCTGGGACCGGACATCCTGGAAGACCTCCTCGAGGAGGGCCTGCTGCCGGGCCAAAAGCCCGAAGACTTCGGCTTTCCCGAGCAGCATCCGCTTCGGGATGAGATCGCGGCCACCTTCACCGAAGCGCAGGAGTACTGGCAGGTTTTCCAGCGGCGGCTGGCGCGCCTACCAGAGACGGACTTAGCCACTAACGAAACCCGCAGTTTCTGGATAGCGCCCTTCTTAGCGCTTCTCGGCTATGACCTCTATCCCAATCCCGCCCCCGTCGAACTAAGTGGCCTGCGGATCTTCATCTCGCACCGGGCAGGCAGCGCCGAGGACGCGCCGCCCGTGCATATCGTCGGCGCCCGCCAGTCCTTAGACCGCTTACCGCCCAAAGGCCATATCCGCCTCGCCCCCCACACCGCCCTCCAAGAATACCTCAACCGCACCGAGCACCTCTGGGGCCTGCTGACAAATGGCCTCACCATCCGCCTGCTGCGCAATAGCACCTTCATCCGCCGGCAGTCCTACGTGGAGTTTGACCTGCGGAAGATTTTTGAAGAGCAGCGCTATCAGGAGTTTGGGCTTTTGTACCGGCTCGTGCATCGGACGCGGCTGCCTTCCACCTTAGACGATGCCCCCGATTGCTGCTTAGAAAAGTACTACCGCCAAGCCATGGAGCGGGGCGGCCGGGTGCGCGACCGCCTGCGCGACGGCTTCAAGGCGTACCTCACCTACTTTGCGAACGGCTTCCTGCGGCACCCCGACAATACCCACCTGCGGCAGCGCCTCGCCTATGGCCTCAAAGAACCCCACCATCCCGAGGCCCTCTCCCCGCAGAAGTTCTACGAAGAGCTCCTGTGGCTGGGGTATCGCCTGCTTTTCCTCCTCGTAGCCGAAGCCCGCGACCTCCTTAGCGCCTCCGACCTCTACAAAAACCACTACGGCGTGACCCGCCTGCGCCGCCTCGTCGACCTGCGCGATGCGTATGCCACCGACCAGGAGGACCTCTGGCATGGCCTGCGTGTGCTGTGGAAAGTCCTGGACGATCCCGACCTCGCGCCCTACCTTGACCTCACCGCCCTCAATGGCCAGCTCTTCGCGCCCCTTCTCTTGGATACGTGCGCGCTCGCTAACCGCGACTTTCTCTTAGGCTTCTGGCATTTGGTGTACTACCGCGAGTCGCCCACGGCGCCCCTGCGCCGGGTCAACTACGCCGCGCTCGACGTGGAAGAGCTTGGCTCCGTCTACGAGAGCCTCTTAGATTACCAGCCCGTCGTGCAGCAGGAGTATGGCCGCTGGTCGTTTGACCTGGTGCCAGGCTCCGAGCGCAAAAGCACCGGCTCCTACTACACGCCGTCGGAGATAGTGAGTGACCTCATTCGGCACACGCTCGAGCCGGTGGTGCAGGCCCGGCTACAGGCGGCCCCCCCATCCGAAAAGGAAGCCGCCCTCCTCTCCCTGCGCATCTTGGATCCGGCGTGCGGGTCGGGGCACTTCCTCTTAGCGGCGGCTCGCTATGTGGGGAAAACCCTCGCCCGCCTACGGAGCGGTGGG
>JAPYWM010000075.1 GCA_028276345.1 Sphingobacterium sp. | reverse complement strand
AGCCACGGAGATTTTCTCCCTGCGCCCTACCTGGGAAATACTACCCCGCCTGCGCTGGGTAGGAGAAGCCAACCTCAGCCGCTATCAGGAAAACCGCTTCGCCGGCTACATCCAAAATGGCCTCGCTACCCATCAAAAGCTCACTTGGCAAGCCTTTCCTGACTCCGCCCCTTTTCAGATAAGCCCCGAGTTAGCCTTCCAATACGTAACCGCCACCTACCAGAATGTAGACCGCGTCTATGAGCGGGAGTATGGCCGGCTGTGGAACTACAACGATCAGCAGCGGGCGGATGAGCGCCTGTGGGAGGCCCGCCTACCCCTCAGCTGGAAAAACCGCTATCGACTCACCCCAAGCGCCGGCCAACGCCGATGGGGAGATACGCTCCTCACCCAGCGGTATGCCGCCCTCTGGGAAGGCTTGGACACCACCCGGGGACTGGCGGGCACCTACCTCTTAGAATACCTCCACAGTGCCTACCCCACCTTCACAGACAGGTGGATTCGCCACACCGGCAGAATCTTCTGGGCCTTCTCCAAGATGCGGCTCGGCACCGAAATCTGGACCGAAAACCGCTACCGCCCCACCCCAGATACGCTCACCTTTCGCTTCTATGACTATACACCTTTCTGGGCGTGGCAGCCCACTTCGCGTTTCTCGCTCCGGGTGGCTTATAACTTCCGACGGGAATGGCAGGCCCTGCCTCTCTCCGAAGACCGAACCGCCCACCCCCGCTTTTACGCCCACATGCCCCGCCTCGCCCTAAACTACCAGGGAGAACGGCTTAGTTTCTCCACGCAAAGCAGTTATCGCATCTTTTCGCCCTTGGATACGGTATTTCGGCTCCTGCCCTCGCGTACCCTCCTCAGCCAAAACACCCTGCGCCTGCGGCAGACGAGCTATGAAACGGAGCTTTTTTATCAGGTGTCGGCGGAGCTGACGCCCCAGCGGCAGCTTATTTACATTGCGACCAATCCCGGTCAAGGCACCCACGAGTGGCGAGACTTCAATGGCGATGGCCTCCAGCAGTTAGAGGAGTTTGTGCCCGCGGCCAATCCCCTCTTAGCCAACTACCTCCCCTTTGTGCGGGCGACAGGACGGTTTTTCCCCACGGTCTCTTTGAGTACGACTTATACCTTTCGTTGGCAGCCGGTCAAGCGCCTCGCTTGGCTCAGCACCCTTACTAACCTCCGCTTAGAGCAGCGGCAGACCGCTCCCGACAATCGGTGGGTTCGCTACTTACCGGTCTTCTCCCCTAAAGCGGATACCACCCTGCCTCAGTGGAGCTTTGCCGGGCGGCAGGATGTGTTTCTTTTCCGGCAAAGCACGCGAGGCGACCAGAACTTCGCCTTTCAATACACCCTTTCGCAGCAGGTGCCGCTATCGGGCCTCACGCAGAATAGACAGCGGCAGGTTTCCAGCCGTACCCGGTATAACTTCTCCCGCAGCTGGGGCGGCGAACTGGTCTTGACCCTGCTGGAGCGGCTCTCTATCGCCTCGGCGCAGCCTGACCTCAACTACCGCTACACCAGCTGGGAAGCCCAACCCCATCTCATCTATCAGCCTACCGGTCGCTGGCGCACCTCCCTCAGCCTCATCTACCGCCGTAGTTTGCTCTACACGCCCATCCCAGGCAAGGGCTCCTCGTATCGGTTCACCTTCGAGCAGCGATACAGCTGGAAAGCCGCAGCCTTCGTGAGCCTGCGCGTAGAACCGGCCCTTTATCAGGTGCCAGAAGGTCTGACGCCAGTCCTGCGCTTTGAAGTGCTGGAAGGGCTACAAGAAGGGCGAAACCTCCTCATTGGCCTCACCCTCAACCTCCCCCTCAGCCGCTACATAGAGCTCAATACCCTGTATGACGGGCGTTTTAGTGCGAAAAGTCCTGTACATTCGGCCCGCATGCAAGTGCGGGCAAACTTCTGAGCTATGAGCTACGAGCGGGTGCTGGAACGTCTTTCGGCGGCTGCGCTACGGACAGGCCGCTCCCCAGCAGAAATCACCCTGGTCGTCGTCACCAAAAACCAACCTCTGGAGGCTATCCACGCCGTATATGCCAAGGGGGCACGCCACTTCGGCGAAAACCGCGTCCAGGAACTTCTGCACAAAAAGTCCCTTCTGCCAGCGGACATTCAATGGCATCTCATCGGGCACCTCCAGACTAATAAGGTCAAGGCCATTTTGCCACATATTGTGCTTTTGCATTCGCTGGATCGGGAGGGGCTTTTGCAGGAGATCGCTAAGCGGACAGAGATGCCGGTGCCGTGTCTCATTGAGGTGAAGATTGCGCAGGAGCCCACGAAGCATGGGGTTTTGCCGGAGATGCTCTTGACTTTTGCAGAGAAGGTTCTCTCCGAGCCCAAGGTGCAGCTGCGGGGCCTGATGGGCATGGCGAGTTTTACCTCGGACCGAACGCAGATTCGGCGGGAATTTCGGGCATTGTATCGGCTTTTTGAGGAGCTTCGGCGGCTTCATCCTGCGGCGGATACCCTCAGCATGGGCATGTCGCAGGACTTTGAGATAGCGGTGGAGGAGGGAAGTACCTTAGTGCGGGTGGGGACGGCGATTTTTGAACCATAGAACCCTCTGTCGTAATGGTGATCATATTCCGGTGAAAAGATTAGGGGGACTGCGATACAAAGGGGGAGAAAAAGCTGGGGTTGGTGGCGGCGGTATAGGGCTGCTTTATGCGGAGCGAGTTTAGCTGTGGAGGTGGCGGAGCTGGAATGGGGAGAGCTTTTGTTTCACTTTGAAACTCTCTCTTATGCGGTTCTGTTAGTAGTTTTGCATTCCCATGAAACCGCTTCGAATGACTCCGGAAGAGGCCCGGCTCTATGAGAAAGTGGAGAATCAGATACCTTTGACAGAAGAAGAGGCCCTGTGGCTGTACCAAAATGGCCGACTGGCTTTTTTATCTGCGTTAGCGACTCTCGTGCGAGAACGCCTCCACAACAAAAACGCCTATTACAATCGCAACTTTCATATTGAGCCGACGAATATCTGCATTTATGAGTGTGCGTTTTGCTCTTTTGCACGCAAGCCTGGGGAGCCGGGCGGCTGGGAGTACTCTCTGGAGGAGATAGAAGCCATAGCAGAGCGCTACAAAGGCACGGGCGTGACAGAGGTGCATATCGTAGGGGGCGTGCATCCGAAGCGGGGAATTGCGTATTACGCGGAGATGATTCGGCGCATCAAGCGGATTCTGCCGGAGATACATGTAAAAGCTTTTACGGCAGTGGAGCTAAAAGTGATGTGTGCGCGCAGTCGGATGAGCTATCGAGAAGGTCTTTTGGCGCTGCGAGAAGCGGGTTTGGACTCTTTACCCGGGGGCGGCGCTGAAATCTTCCACCCCGACATTCGCAGGCAGATTTGTGCCACGAAGGCCTCTACGGAGGAGTGGCTGCAGATACATCGCACGGCTCACGAGCTGGGTATCCCCTCCAATGCTACCATGCTTTATGGGCATATTGAGACGTACGAGCATCGTGTGCACCATATGCGCCTTCTTCGGGAGCTACAGGCGGAGACAGGCGGCTTCAACTGCTTTATCCCGCTCAAGTACCGGCGAGAAAATAATAGCCTTTGGCATGTGGGGGAGGTTTCCACCATTGAAGACCTCAAAAACTATGCCGTGAGCCGCCTGTATCTACATAATATTCCGCATCTCAAAGCCTACTGGCCCATGATCGGGGTGCAGACAGCGCAGATGAGTCTGGCGTTTGGGGTGGATGATCTGGATGGGACGATAGACGACACAACGAAGATTTATAGTATGGCGGGGGTGGAGGCGCCGGGCTCGCTTTCTACCGAGATGCTGGAGCATTTGATTCGGCAGGCGGGGTATGAGGCGGTGGAGCGGGATTCGCTGTATCGGCCGATTCAGCGGGCGGCAGCAGTCTGATGTGTCAGGCGGTGTATTTTTTGCGGCATGGGGCGACGGCAGAAGTCCCCTCTTGTCTAAAAGGTCAGCGTATCGATCCGCCCCTTAGCTCCGAAGGGCATCGTCAAGCGCAGCGCTGGGCCGAAAAGTTAAGCGCTATTCCTTTTCAGGCGGTGGTTTACACGCCTTTGCAGCGGGCGCGAGAGACGGCGGCCTATTTTCTCTCGGAAGGGCGGCGGGGTTTGGAGCTGCCGCACTTTATGGAGCTTTCGTGGGGGGAATGGGAGGGGCTTCCTCGAGCGGAGGCGGAGCCCCTTCTTGAGCAGCAGCTGGCACGGTGGGCCGCCGGTGATACCCGATGGGCCCCACCCGGCGGCGAAAGCCTAGAAACCTTCCAGAAACGTCTCCATGCAGGTTATGAGTTAGTCTCGTCGCTTTTTCCAGCGGGAGCGGTTCTCATCATTGCGCACGGGTATAGCCTGCGGGTGCTTTTGAGCTGGCTTCTGGGATACTTGCCTGGGAAGGGGAGCGAGGCCTTTCATCATCGGCCCGGCACGCTCTCCTGGGGCATCCGAAATCCCGGAGGGCATTTTTATTTACAGGCATTAGGGGTTTCGCTGGATGATTGGTTGTTTTAGGTATCTCAATGCCTATCCATACAGGCGCCTTCTGGACTGGGGGGGAGTTCCGTACCGTGTTTTTGCGGATCCGAAAGAGCTAGCGCATGCGTGGGTACGCAGAGAGGTAGAAGGGGCGCTTTTGCCGATGCGGTATGCACGCCACACGCCATGGATGCTGTCATGGGGGATTGGGAGTACAGGTCCCGTGCAAAGCGTTCTCCTCCTGGGAGAATACCCGCCAGAGGCCTGGGAGGCGATCGTGGCAGATGCAGCTTCGACCTCGTCGGTGGCCCTGGTGCAGTGGCTTATGAAGAAGGGGTACTTGCGGCCCCTTCCTATTCTGGAAAGGGCGTGGCATGGACGGGTAGGGCGGCTTTTCATAGGCGATGGGGCGCTGCGATGGCGGGGTTTTTATCCGTATAGTGTGGACTTGGGGGCTCTTGTACAGGAGCGGGTCGGGCGGCCTTTTGTGTACGCAGTCTGGTGTATACGGGGCGCCTTGCGGAGAGACTTGCGAAGGCTGTTTTTAGGGCCATGGGACCTCATAGGCTGGGCAGAAGAGGCCGCATGGCTGTATGGGCTGCCAGCCACACAGGTGTATACGTACTGGCAGGGCATTCAATATCGCCTCTCCCGGCAAGCTGTGCCCTTCTGGCGGCAGCGCCTGCCGTCTCTCTCATGAAAACTACTTACCTTTGGAATATGCCTAACCTCAGCACACGGGCTATAGAGGTTCCGTCCTCACCTATCCGGAAGCTGGTTCCTTACGCCAATCAAGCTAAAGCTCAGGGAAAGAAAGTCCTACATCTAAACATTGGCCAGCCCGACTTAGCCACGCCCTCGGTTTACTGGAAGGCAATCGAGGGAGCAGACATTCGCGTGTTAGATTATACGGAGTCGGGAGGTATGCCCGCTTTTCGGGAAGCTTATGCCCGGTTTTACAATGAGATTTATGGTATCCCGTTGGAGGCGCAGCACTTCCTTACCACGACGGGGGGGTCGGAAGCTTTGCTTTTTGCGTTTTTGACGCTACTGTCGCCAGGCGATGAAGTGCTGGTTATTGACCCCACCTATGCGAATTATATTGGTCTTTCGTATGCAACCGGGATTCGCCTAAGGGCAGTGGAGAGTTTTATCACGGAAGACTTTGCGCTACCCAGTCCCGTCACGCTGGAAGCAGCGCTAACAGAACGTACCCGGGCTATTTTGCTTTGCAACCCGTCTAACCCTACTGGGAAGTTATACTCGGAGGATGAGGTACGAGCTATTGGTGCCCTGTGCAAAAAGCACAATCTCTGGCTGATCAGTGATGAATCGTATCGGGATTATTGCTATGATGGGCAGCGATTTTTCTCGGCGCTGGAAATCACGGATGGGAAGGACTACGTGGTGGTGATAGATACCCTTTCTAAGCGGTACTCAGCATGCGGTGCGCGAATAGGGGCATTGGTGTCGTGGAATACGGATGTTTTGCAGGCGGCGCTCAAGTGGGCGCAGGCGCGGCTGGCCCCGCCTACGCTGGGGCAGATCGGTGGAATGGCCCTTCTCGCCCTGCCTAAGGAGCACTACGACTACGTCCGGGAGACCTTTCAGCGGCGGCGGGATGTGCTTTTACAAGGGCTGCGGAGCATTGCAGGTGTTACCTGCGCCTCCAGTCAGGGCGCTTTCTACCTCATGCCGGAGCTACCCATAGATGACAGTGATGTGTTTGCCCGATGGATGTTGGAGTGCTTTGATGTACACAATACGACCGTCATGGTAGCGCCAGGGACGGGCTTTTTCACGCAGCCGGAGCATGGGAAAAAACTGGTGCGGATTGCCTACGTGCTGGAAGAGCATCACCTTGAGCAGGCCGTGGAAATCCTCCGCTCGGGTCTGAATATTTACAGTCGGGAGCATACACCGGTGTTCTAACGTTTCAGGCTACACTCAGGGACTATGTAAGGCGGGGGTGCGGCTTGGGCTTATTTCTGGGAGGGGAGTAGGTTATTTTCGGCGAGTAGGCTCTCGTAGAGAGTGGTAATCTCCTGGACGAGGCGACGGTAGTCATAAGTGG
>JAPYWM010000074.1 GCA_028276345.1 Sphingobacterium sp. | reverse complement strand
GTGGAGACTCTGGGGAGGAGGTACTTTTCGGCGATCTGGACTTTTTCGGGGGTGGTGTAGCCCGAAAGCTCAATGATCTCCATGCGGTCTGCCAGGGCAGGGTGGAGGGTGTGCGTGGTATTGGCCGTGGCAATGAAGAGGACTCTGGAGAGGTCGTAGGGGATTTCCAAGTAGTTGTCCTGGAAGGCGTGGTTTTGTTCGGGGTCCAAGACTTCCAGGAGGGCGGAGGCGGGGTCTCCCCGAAAGTCGTGCCCGATTTTGTCTATCTCATCTAAGACGAAGACGGGGTTACTGGCGCCGGCGCGTTTGATAAGTTGGAGGATTTTGCCGGGCATGGCGCCGATATAGGTTCGGCGGTGGCCGCGGATTTCGGCCTCATCGTGCAGGCCACCCAGACTCATGCGCACGTACTTGCGTCCCAGCGCGCGGGCTATGGAGGCGGCCAAACTGGTTTTTCCGACCCCCGGCGGCCCTACCAAACATAAGATCGGGCTTTTCATGTCCCGGCGCAGTTTGAGTACGGCCAGGTACTCCAAGATGCGCTTTTTGACCTTTTCCATGCCGTAATGATCCTGGTCTAAGACTCTGCGAGCCTTATCCAGGTCAAACTTATCTTTGGTATAACTTTCCCAGGGTAGGTCCAGAAGGAATTCTATGTAAGAAAGGGCGACGGTGTATTCGGGGGACTGGGGCATGATGCGCTCGAGCCGCTCAATCTCCCGTTCAAAGGTTTCTTGGGCGTGGGTGGGCCACTTTTTCTTGCTGGCGCGGGCTTTGAGCTTAGCGATGTCTGAAGTTTCATCTGACTCGCCGAGCTCATCTTGAATAGCTTTTATCTGCTGACGAAGGATATAATCGCGCTGCTGCTTTTCTAAGGTATTTCGGACTTTGTCCAGGATTTCTTCGGTGATTTCCAGGACGCCGAGCTGTTTTTCCAGGAGGGCTAATACCTTTTCGGCGCGCTGTGCGATGTCGGTGGTTTCTAAGAGGGCTTGGCGCTCTGTCAGCTCCATGGGGAGGTTATTGGATAGGAAGTTGGTCATGAAGTGGAGGCCCTGAATGTTTTCTAAGAGGCGGGTAGCTTCTTCGGGGGCATCGGGCAGGTGCTGGAGGGCGCTCAGCGCTTTCTCCCGGAGGGCCAGTAGAAGCGCTTTCTGGCGCGTTTCGTCGGGCAGGGTCTCCTGGATGACCTCGTAGCGGGCCTTGAGGAAAGGGGTAGTTTGGACAAACTCCGTCAAGGCAACGGGAAAACGCCCCTGAATCAGAAGCCCCACTTGGCCGTTGATGTTAGGCTGGATGCGCAGAATCCGAGCAATGGAGCCAACGGTGTAGAGATTGTCTGGGAGCACTTCCTCTATGCTGGGGTCTTTTTGGGCGACGACGATCAGGTAAGGGAAGCGAGACTGGCGCAGCTCTTCTAAGAGGGCGAGAGAACTTGGGCGGCCCACGGAGATAGGGAGGATTACCCCTGGAAAGACGAGGGTATTGCGCAGGGGGAGCACGCCCAGTTCCGCAGCCTCTATAGGGGGAAACTGTAGGAGACCTTTCTCCCGAAGGACGTAGGAGAGGGCGTCAAATTCCTCCGCAAAGGGGTCTTTCTCAGACATGGGCCATAAAGATACGCAAACCCCGTGCCGGAAAATCAAAACGGCAGGCCGACGGGTAGCCGACCTGCCGTTTTGGCGGAGAGAAGGAGATTTTTACAAGCGCATCAGGCGCAGGGTTACTGGCCCTTGCGGGCTCCACACCCGCAGGAAGTACAGCCCTTGTGGCAGGTTAGGGAGGGTCAATTGGGAGGTCTGAGAGACTTCCTGAGCATGAATGGGCTGGCCCAGCGTGCTCAGGAGTTCTACCCGGACGCTACCCCAGGAGGCGGGCAGCTCTATGCTGAGGGCGTGCTGGAAGGGATTCGGCCAGACCTGAATGACCTGCAAGAGTTCCTCCTTGGAAGATAGCGCAGAGGGGGTTCCCGCACTGCAAGTGGCTTTACGGACATTCCAGAAGTCGCGGTTATTGCGGGGGAGGAGCTTGACGAAATTCCACTGATAGGTGAAGATGCCTTGGATGCTATCCAGCTCGGTGGAGTCGGTAACTACGCAGAGGGGGATGGCGGGGTTAATGGCCTCATCCTGGGCGGCCCAAATGGAGTCGTTGACGTAGGAGACATTGAGGGAGGAGAAGATATTGCTGGTTTGGCGGCCGGCGAGGACGCGGATACCGAGGGCGGGGTCGTTTTTATCCATGCCTACCCGGTAGTCGCCCTGATGCTGGCTGGGGGCGCCGGGGATTTTGGGGGCTACGACATAGAGGGGCTGGGTGGGGTTGTCATGGCGGAAGCGGACCAGCATGCTTTCGTAGGGTTCGGTGGCAGCATACTGGGTGTCGCCATAGACGATATTCAGGGGTAAAACTACGGGCTGTATATTGGAGCTGGCGCGGCCGATAACAGTAACAGAAGCATTATTGAGGTTGGTCAGGCCGAAGTACTCATCTACGGTGGCATTATCTACGACGACGCTATCGCCTACGCGCAGGTTATTGAGGCCGTTCCCGCGTACCCAGATGCCAGCCCACTGGGTAGCGCCCGGCTGTTGGATATAGATATAACCCAGGCTGGTATCGCTGGGGTTCTGACTGGCAGTAACGACACCCGGCACATTTATTACCTGCAAGCCGTTATAGCCTGAGCCGAGGTAGTCCCGACGGCCGGTGGGATTGTAGGCATACAGGACAGAGGGAATCACGTACTGGATATCGGTAATGCGACAGCCTGCGTTATTCACGCGGTAGCTCTGAGGCTCAAAGCGTGGGAAGCGCGTGGAGTCGCCGGATTGATCGTAAGCCCGTACGAAGTAATGCACGTAGGTTCCCTCGGCCTGAGCAGGAAGGGTCGCCTGATAAGTCGTAGTGCTCCCTACTTGGCTCATGGGAATGGCTGTATAGGTAGTGCTATTACCGATGGCATAGAAGAGCTTGACTTGGGTGATAGGATCGTCTGTGGGGTCTGCTGAGGCGACGTCTACGGAGACGGTGACGCTGCTGGTGCTATTGGGGCAGACGGGGCTGCGGGTGAGGTTGGAGACATTAGGGACGGGATTGCCGACGTACATGAGGCTATCATGCCAGGGGCAGATTTCGTAGGTAGGGGTGCCCGAGCTGGGCCAGTAGTGCAGGATAATCCCCTTCACAGAGTCTAAGCGGGTATTCTGGGGATAAAGATTGGAAAGGCCTTTGAATTCGCCGAAGATGAGAATCTGATTGTTGTTATTGTCCTGAGCGGTGATGCGAATCGGATTAGTTTGGACGGATATCACTCGCAGGTTTTTTATCGTGACGAAAGAGCCTTGCCACTTGTCGCCTTTTTGCACGTCATGCGTGAGACCTCCTGGCTGGTTGACGCTGTCGGGGGTGATAGTGACGGGGGGGGCGATGGGCACATTGGGGGCGAGGATGATGGGAGAGACGTTGGTGTCCACGAGGAGCTGGATTTCACCTTGGAAGTAGCTTACGGTACCTTGGAGTTCTACATATTGGCCTTGTTGGAGCTGGGTGAAGCCGATGGGTTTGTCGGTGGTATTTTGGCGGCGGATTTGGAGGCCGGTGCGGGGGCCGCTCTGACCTTGTTCTTGGAGCCAAATGCTACATCGGTAGCTATTAGGCCCGCCGCTGACATTAAACTGTCTGTGCCAGTCGCACTCTGTGACGACGACGCCTCTTACCCGCACCACTTGTCCATGGAGGACGGAGGTGTCGTTGTTTGCGGCGAGGTCGATAGGCGTCTGGATCTCTTGGATGGTTTTCAAGGGCGGCTGTGCCGCCAGCAAGCCCAAAGTCAGGGTTATGACTACGGTACGCATATGGCTAACGGATGATGACGAATTTACCGGTTCGGACTTCGCCGGTGTCTAAGTCTTTGACGGCGAAGACGTAGAGGCCGCGGGCGATGATTTGGCCGGAGAGGGAGAGGAGGTTCCAGCCGTGTTCGCCGCCGCTGGTAATAAGGCGCTCGGGATCGCTGTAAGTCTGGTACCAGCGGGAATCTTCGGCCATAGCGGCGGGATTACTGCTGTCGTGTGTGAAGCGATAGACGAGATCGCCCGCGGCCGTATAGACGGAGACTTCGCAGCGGGGCGGGAGGTTGGCGAACATGATACGGCGGTCTTCGTAAGCTTGGGAGCGGCCTTCCCATGCCGCCCGCTCATAGTAGGGATTCGGATACACGTACGGGTCGCCAAACTGGAAGCCCTTATTCGGTGGGGCGCCCGCAAAGACCCGCCGCAAAGTAGCCGCCGCACTACTCTCCAAAGGCCCTAAGCCAAAAGTAGGCTCCCCCTCATCAAAAACGGTCAGCGCTACTGCGTATTGCCAGCCATTGGTCACGCCGGGAATCTCGTAGCGATATACATAAGGCGTAGGGTCGCCGGGGAAGTACTTAGGTTGTGGCAGGCGGATAGCGCTAAAGCCGTTATCGTAGCCGATGCCGTTTCCGGGTTTATCAAACTGCGCGATGGGTTTGAGGGATGAGAGCACATCTACGACATCTTTGACTTCAAAGCCGAGGGTGGTTTTGTAGAGGCGGTAGCCTTCAAAGTCTTTTCGGCGGGAGATAGGGTCAATAGCGTCTTCGGCGCTGGCATCCCAGTAGAGGACGATGCGGTTGGGTTCAATCTCGTAGCGATAGCGGGGGATGGGGGGCGGCGAGGGGAGGATGAATCGGTCCAGCCGACCATTGCCATTGAGGTCTTCGCCGGGGTCGAGCTGGCCGTTGAAGTTGAAGTCTTCGCCGTTGTAGGTGGTTTGGGCCCAGCGGGCGTTGGCAATGAACTGCTGTTTGTGGGTAGGGGTGTCGTCGGTATTGGGGCGGCCGTCGGGGACTTTTTTCGCAAAGACGAAAGCAAAAACGATATTGATGCTATCGCCGGGTTGGACATTGACGAAGGGGCCGGCCGAGACGAGCACAGAGCGGTTGCCTGGGACGCGCAAAGCAGGCACGACATAACTGCTCCAATCTGGGCGATCGGTCAGGCTCTGGGAGAGCTTTTGGTAACGCTGTGCGTCGTTAGGCGGGCTGCTAAAAGTCCCCGAAAAATCCCGAAAAGTCCAGCTCTGGAAGGTCACCCGGAAGTTCGCAGGTGGCGTCGGCTGCCGCTGCGGGTGGAGAAACTCCCCCTTATAGGTACTGCCCAGGAATTTTAGGCCGAAGTAGGTATCCGTGAAGCCCGGATTCCCTGTGGCATCAAACTCGTAAGCTAAGTAGAGGGAATCCAAGTAGCCATTGCCACCTTTATTGTAGAAGCTGGTGCCGCCAGAGCCGGCCGGGGTAATGGTAGTATTGCGAATAACAGGGTCCACCCAGTAGCCAATGAAGACGGTATCCCAGACTTCGGGGCTGCGGTTGTAAATCGTGGAGTTGTAGATGAGGAAGCTATTGGCGAAGGGGTAGTTCCAGTTGTAGGCTTCAAAGTGCACATCGGCGCCGAGGGGGCCATTTTCTAAATTTTGGATGGGGATGCTGGTGCCGGGGACGATAGTATTGCGGTCGGTGAAGTCCGCGATAAAATCCTGATGAGAGATAGCGGCGAGGTCGTAAGTGGGCTGGTCGGAGAGCGAAGAGCGCTCGCGCAGGGTAGCGCCTACCTCAGCCGAAAACTCAAAGCCCGCTTTGCCCGTGGTGTAGCCCGTCGGATCGTCTATGGCGCCCGTAGAGACAATAATCGTGGAGCCTTTTTTAGCGCCGATCCAGAGGCCGCCCTCAAAGACATGCTCAATGCTAGAACCTTTAGGAAACTCGGCGGAGGGCCAATTCTGCACGAGGTAGCTTCCCTTGAAGCTATTGCCTATCATGCCCAGGTTATTGAGCGTAATGCGGAAGTTGCCCGCTGTAGCTTGCTTCTCCACGAAGCTCGCTTGTGCCCAGAAGAGTCCCCCTAAAAGCCCCCATGCCCACCGCATCTGGCCCAAAGGTACAAGCAGGAACGTGAAATAGGCGTAAAGAGCAAAATTAGCAAAAATCAGTATAGATTCGGCTCAAGGGCCAGCCACCTACGGAAAAGGTTATATCCCTCCACCGTACACCCATCCATAGCGCATTCTGCTATCGCACCAGCCTGCGTATCGGAGGTTTGGGCGTTCGACTCCGTCCCCGTATGCACACGGGCCACAACGCAATCCCCTAAGCAAGCATGGTCTTGCTCCAATCCAGAGATTTTTTATAACTTTGATTTATGCGAGTCCCAAATACCTTATTTGGCTTGCTGATGCTGGGGCTGCCCCTCTGGGCGCAGAATGTCGGTATCGGAACAGCCTCGCCAGCCAGTCGCCTCTCTGTGATGGGTAACCTCTCCATCGGAAATACTTATGCAGGCACCGCCGCACCCGCTAATGGCGCCATCATAGAGGGCAATACCGGCATCGGAACGTCCAATCCCGCCCATCGCCTCCATGTGGTGGGAGATGTGCGCTTTGTAGGCGACTTCATCAATCAAGAGGTTACAGGGAGTAATGCTTCGGCTGTGCAGTCCATCCCCTATAATGCTACTTATTACCCTATTGATGGTACGACTGTTTCTATCACTATTCCTGATGGGAGCGGCCCCGATCACAGCGGCGTCTTTATCAGCGGGTTTGCCCGCATCGTAAATAA
>JAPYWM010000073.1 GCA_028276345.1 Sphingobacterium sp. | reverse complement strand
CGACCGGTTTCTTCGCCAAACTGATCTAAATAGCCATCCGAATAGAGATAGACCAGGTCGCCCGGCTCATACGTAAAGGTATGCGTGGTGAAGACCTTGTGGGGTTCGAGCCAGGCGGCGCCACCCAGGCCGGCAGGCGAGCCTGAAATAAGCTGCCATCGCCCCCCATGATAAAACCAGAGCGGCCGGTGTGCCCCAGCAAAATGCAACACCCGCCGTTCCGGCTCAAACACACATAACGCCACATCCATGCCGTCGGGCGTTTCACCGGCGCCGAGCATCTCCCGAAGGCGATACTCCATATCCTGCAAGATACGGGCCGGCTCCCACAAGCGCCGATCTTGAATCGCCCCCTCTAAGAGCGTATTCCCTAATAGGGCCATGAACGCGCCCGGCACCCCATGTCCCGTGCAGTCCACCACCGCCACGTACACCCGCCCATCCACCTCCCGCACCCAGTAAAAATCCCCGCCTACCACATCCCGCAGCTTGTGCAAAACAAATCCATCCGCAAAATACCGCCGCACTATCTCCTCCCCCACTAAAATCCCCTCCTGTATCCGCCGCGCATAAGTAATGCTCTCCATGATGTCCCGGTTCCTCTCCTCCAGCTCACGCTTCTGCTTTCTCAATAATATGTTGAGCTGCTCCACCTCTTCTTTCTGGCGGCGCAGACGCTCCTGCGCTTCCCGCAGCTCGGTAATGTCTTGCAAAAGCACCACCACCGTCTCTACCGCCCCATCCGGCCCCAGCTCCGGTATCCCCCGCACACTCATTCGCCGCTCCCCATACACCGAAGGGAACCGTATCTCCTCCGTCTTCATTTCCAGGGAGTCAAAGATACTATCCAAAAATCTTCGCCAGAAACGCACCTCATCTATAGAGAAACCTACCGAATAAACGCTATTCCGGATATAATGCGTGGGTGGATAGCCAGTATACTCTTCAATCACCGGATTGACATACAGGAAGTTGCCCTCCTTATCCAGGCGCCATATCAGGTCTGGCGAATGCTCCACGAGCGATTGGAATTTGAGTCGGGTGCGGTACTGCCGCTCAAACTCTACCCGTACCGTAATATCCTGGATAAACCCCACGATGGCCCCTATGGTAGGGTCCTGCAATCGGTTGTAGGCCCGTAGCTCCAACCAGACCGTCTCGCCAGTTTTGTGCCGATAACGAAACGTCACCGAAAGCGCCTCATTAGGATTTTTCTGGATATTTCGGAAGAACGTAGCAACATTTTCGGCATCCTCCTTAGCAATGTAGCGGAAAAAAGCCTCCAGTTCATCGGGCTTATAGCCGAGGAGATTTTCGATAGATGGGCTGATAGCACGCGCCCGTCCAGAAGCCTCAAAGAAAACTACGACTTCCTGCAAATGTTCCAGAATGAAGTTTTCCCGCATCTTATGCTCATGGAGCTGCGTCTCGAGGCGGATAAGCTGCTGCTCCCGTTGTCGCATGAGCTTTTCGAGGTCTTCCTTTTCACGCTGGATAATTTGAAGGTGCTGAGTCATGTTTGCTACCTGGCTCTCGAGCTGGCTTTGTAACTCTTGAGCGTTTTTCAGGGCTTTTTGCAGGGCTTCTTCCTGAGCTTTTTGCTGGAAGGAAAGGATACCAATAGCCAAAAAGGTCAGCCAGCCTTCTACAAGCTGCTTATCTTCATCTGACCAGGGGCTAAAAGCAACCATTTCCCACACACCCAGAAGCTGATTACCGGCAATCACGGGGAGGAAAGCCATGGCCAGATTTTCTTCGCCCATGAGGGGCTGGCCGGAGACGGGATAGAGCCACAGGGCCTCGCCAGTCTGCGCAATGGTGCCGACCCATCCCTCACCAACCTGGAAGGTGTCCGGTGCGCCGGCCGGGTATGCAAAGCCAGCTTCCCGCACGAGCTGGCGCCCCCGCAGCCGATAAAAGCCGCCGATGACCCCCCCTGCCTGCTCCGTAAGCCAGGAAACCGCCCTTTGCAAATAGGCTTTCTCATCCGGTAAGCTGTACGCCCAGTCTAAAAGCTTCAGGGCTCCATTTTTCCACGCTTGATAAAAGCGCTCTTGCGACGCTGCCTGGAGGAAACGCCCTTGCAGGGCCCGAAGGATCTCCTGCAAGTGCGGCGAGAGCGCCTCATCCTGCGGCGAAGGGGAAACTTCCCCCCGCAAAAGGGCTTCTAAGCGCCGATGAAAACGGGCAAGCTCTTCCAGACCCGTGTGAAGCGCGCTGATTTCTTGGGGGTGCTTTTCGCTACCTAAGCCGGAGAGGGGACGTCCCTCTAAGAGGTTCCGCAGGGCCATCTCCACGCTGCCTATCCCACCACTGATTTTCCCAAGCCAGTAGAAACCTACGCCTACGGTTAGTAGCAGGAGCCCCCCCAGAAACCCATACACCCACCCTACATAAAGCCCATCATAAAAGCGCCAGCGGCTGAAGTTTCCTTCTCCCAGGGCTTCCCAAAGGGCGATCTCCCGAGAGGTACTAATCCACAGGCCAATCAGAAAAAGCAGGCCTACGCCGCCAGCAATGAGCCCTAGCCCAAAGGCCAGTACCTGAGGAATGCGTCGGGGCATTAGCGCCGCTGTCGCTGATAGACAAGCTCGTACTCCTCCACGGCCAGAACCTTGCCACTGAGTTGGGACTGAATGTCTTTCCAGCCGTGGGTCGGCCCCACCTTAAGCGGCTGGGAGAGCGCATACACCCGAAATATATACCGATGCGCCCCATGCTTGGCGGGCGGACAGGGCCCACCATAGCCTACCTTCCCAAAGTCATTGGGCTGCCCTACCTGCCGCTGAGCAGGACCCAACTGCGTACCATTATAATTTAGCACCAGCCAGTGCGTAAAAGTATCCACCGGCGCATCCGGATCGTAAAACCACACCAGATACGCCTTAGCCCCTGAGGCGGCTTTCCAGGAAAGGGTAGGCGGGAGATCAGCCCCATCGCAAGTATGTTCTGTGCGCAAGTGGTCCCCTCGCTTGTAGCCTTCCACCGTGAGGCCTAAAGGCCCCTGTGCCCAAACCAGAGCCGCCATCCAGGCCCCTATCCAGCGCATATTCGAACAAAAATACAAACTTTCATGCGGGGTCGGAGAGGGTGATTTCCAGCCCATCATACGCCAGAAAAACCCCCTCTGGCAGCTCCGCCTGCACCTGCTCATGCAAACCCATCAGGTGGCTGATATGCGTAAAGTAAGCGCTTTTAGGCCTGAGGCGGGCCACGATGTGAAGGGCGGCGTCCAGGTGGAGGTGGGAAATGTGGGGTTCTCGCCGCAAGGCTGACAGAACTAACACCTCCAATCCTTGCAGGTAGGGCCAGGTTTCGTCTGGGATCTGACTTACATCCGTCAGATAGGCCAGCCCCCCTATCCGGTATCCCAGAATAGACAATTTGTAGTGCCACAGGAGTAGCGGGAACACCTCCACCCCATGCAGCTGAAACGGACTGAAGGGGTGGATTTCCCATAGGTCCAAAAGCGGCACACCCGGATAGTTCGCTTCGCCAAAGGCATAACCGAATTCCCGTCTGAGCTGGTCCGCCGCCAAAGGGTCGGCATACAGCGGGATGCGTTTGCGTTGGAGGTAGTTGTAAGGGCGCACATCGTCCAGGCCGGCAGTGTGGTCTTTGTGGGCGTGGGTGAAAAGAATCGCATCTACGGTGGGGAGGCGATAGCGCAGGGCTTGCAGGCGAAAGTCTGGCCCGGTATCAATAACCCAGACCTTATCCCGGAAAAAGAGGGCCACAGAGGAGCGGAGGCGCTGGTCCCGCGGATCAGTAGATTGACACACAGGACAGGTGCAGCCGATCATGGGCACGCCCTGACTGGTACCCGTCCCTAAAAAAAGGAGCTTCACAGGGCGTAGCGCGCAATGAGGGCTTCTTCTTCGGGGGTGAGGTTCAGGCGGTCCTTGATCATGGCCGCAGCAGAAGATA
The DNA here is from genome assembly GCA_028276345.1 of Sphingobacterium sp. Classification (GTDB taxonomy): domain Bacteria; phylum Bacteroidota; class Bacteroidia; order SpSt-205; family SpSt-205; genus JAPYWM01. The sequence goes on along the minus strand of JAPYWM010000073.1, from coordinate 2,725 downwards.
ACAGGCGCAGCCGCCCAGCCGGCGGATAAAGCGCGTTGATAACCACCAGGTGCTTATCAATCACCCGACAGGCTCCTCCCCGAAAAGAGCCCTTGACATAACGCACTTCATACCCATTGCGCCGAAAGGCCGCCTCAAGCTGCGCTAACGCACTTCGGGACATCCTCTTGCAAAGGTACCATCCCTATGCTAAAAGACCTGATCCCTATCGTAGGCGCCCTTCTGCGCCGGGCCGCTTGGGACCTCCCGCGGAGAAAAGAGATTTATTCCTGGGGTTGTATCCACCGGAGCACTTCTTTGAGCTGGTTTTCGTCGAGGGGGGCTGGTGCACCCAGCATCAGGTCAGCCCCGCTGGCGGTTTTCGGGAAGGCGATGACATCCCGCAGGCTCTCGCCACCGGTAAGGAGCATGACCCATCTATCCAGGCCAAACGCACAGCCGCCGTGCGGTGGCGCCCCATGCGATAATGCTTCCAGGAGAAAGCCAAACTTCTCGGTCATCTCGGCTTCCGATAGCCCCAGCTGCCGAAAAACCTGCTTTTGGAGCGCCGGGGTGTGACACCGCACACTGCCGCTCATGATTTCATAGCCATTGATGACGAGGTCATAGGCGAGGCCCCGCACGCGTAAAGGCTCCGTCTCTAAGAGCGGTAGGTCTTCCGGATGTGGATGGACAAAGGGGTGATGCGCGGCTGTTAGGCGCTCAGTTTCCGCATCCCACTCAAAGAGCGGAAAATCCACCACCCATAAAACCGCCCAGTCTCGCTCCGGCCGAAGCGATAGGTCTTTTATCACAGCACTGCGCAAGGCCCCCAGTACCGCATACTTTTCGCCTTCCAGGCCCACCAGAAGCCCTATGCCCTCCGCCCCCATAGGCAGCCCTACCCAGTCCGTCTCACGGGGCAAAAACTTATTCAGCGAAGATTGGATACCCGCTGAAGTTTTCTGGACCACAGCAAGCGTCGCTTGATGCGATTTGGCAATACTTTGCCATTCATCCTGAAGGCGGCGGGAAGCTTTTGCGCCGTCTACCCAGAGCCAGTGGAGCGTTTTCCCAGCCAGGAAAGGGATCTGCGCATGGGCAGGCCAGTCTGAGAGACGTTCCCAACGAAGGCTGTAGCGCAAGTCGGGCTTGTCCGAACCGTACGTTTGCATTACCTCTTGATAGGCATGACGGGGTAAAGGCCCCAGCTTCACACCCAGCATCTTCTCAAAGACTTCCCGGACTAAGCCTTCAAAGGTTTGCAGGATGTCCTCTTGGGTTACGAAGCTCATTTCGCAGTCTACCTGGGTAAATTCAGCCTGGCGATCACCCCGATAGTCTTCATCCCGGAAGCACCGGGCAATCTGGTAATAGCGATCCAGGCCAGCGATCATGAGGAGCTGTTTGAGAAGCTGCGGCGACTGCGGAAGGGCATAAAAACTCCCGGGTTTGAGCCGGGAAGGCACCAGAAAGTCGCGCGCCCCCTCCGGCGTCGAACGGATCAGCATCGGGGTCTCCACCTCCACGAAACCATGGGCACGCAGGTACTCCCGGATGAGGCGAACCATCTCGGCCCGGAAAAGAAGCCGCTGCTGAAGGATAGGCCGCCGCAGATCCAAGTAGCGATACCGCAGGCGCAGCTCTTCCTGGGCATTGGTTTCGTCTTCTATGAGGAAGGGGGGCGTTTCGGAGGTATTGAGGAGGGTGAGGGTTTCCACGAGGATCTCTACCTCACCGGTGGCGAGGTTGGGGTTGGGACTTTCGCGCAGTTGGACGATGCCTTCGGCGGCAATGACCCATTCGCGGCCAAGGTTTTTGAGGGTTTGGTAGAGGGGCGAGGTCTCTGGGGCGGTGAGCTGGACGAGGCCAGTGCGGTCCCTTAAGTCTACAAAGACAAACCGGCCCAGGTCACGTATGCGGCGCACCCAGCCGGCTACCTGTAAGCGCTGGCCGACGTGGGCCGGACGCAGGTGGCCGCAGGGGATGGAACGGTAGGTGGTGGGTTCCATACGGGTCAAAGGTAGGGCTTCTCATGGGGCGCTGCTAAGCTTCGGGCACCTCCCCCAAGGCCGTACCTTTGCAGTGTGGCGGTGCCTCCCGAGTACAATAAATGGCTGAAAAAAGCCCAAGCCATCTTCACCCAAAAGCGCCAGCAGTACGGCGAAAGCTGGCGAGCCCTCTCCTTCCCTTCCCTCATAGACCTACTCCTGATTAAAGCCCATCGTCTCCGAACCCTCTACCAGCAAAATCGCCAAGATAAACCCGCCACTGGCGAAAATCCCATAGAAGATTGGCTTTCCCTTGTAAACTACGGCGCAATCGCTCTCGCAAGCTTGGAAAAAAACCCAGAAATATCCGTCGAAGAGCTCGTGAAGCAAAATTTAGAGCTTGCACAGCACACCCTCGAACGCAAAAATGCCGACTATGGCGATGCCTGGCGCCTGATGCGCCCCCTCGCCTTCGCCGAGTTTATCCTCATGAAGCTCGAACGTCTCCGCCAGATGGACCATGACCTATACACGCATCACGGTGCCATCCGCGACAACCTCATAGACATTATCAACTACGCCATTTTGTTTTTGTGCCAGTATGGAAATGAGGTTCGTGCCGCTTAGAGTGTGGCTGTATAGTGGGCTATTGGCGGTAACTTTACACGTACTTGGGTCGCTGGCAATAGACTACATTTCATGGAAGGGAGGCTTTGTGTACAAGGTGATGGGCGGTCAGCTTATGCTCCTTTTAG
>JAPYWM010000002.1 GCA_028276345.1 Sphingobacterium sp. | reverse complement strand
TAGAGCGGGGATTCCACGGTGTGCGCAACATGACGGCTATTGCCCCAGCCTAAGAGGCCTATCCCCGGCTCAAAGTAGGTGATGTCTGCCTTAGCGGCGCCGACTTTCCACACGAGACAAAGGTAGGGAGCCCCTCTTCCCGCTGGTAGATCAAGGTCGGAGCTTCTCCGCCCCATAGAAGTACGTGTCCTCAAAGGCGAAAAAAAGCGGGAGCATCTGCCGGTGGTGCGAGCAAGGGATAGATTTGGCCAGCACCGGCGGTAAAATTTGTTCTTTTGCCAGCGATGCTGGAGGCTTTTGTGCAGGTGTGGGAAGAAGTTCGGAAAAGGCCGCTGCCGCTGATGATTCGGGGGCTGCGGGGTGGGGCACCTCATGCCTTTTGGGCGGCGGTGATGCAGACAAGCCAAGCGAAAGGGGTCTTGATTGTGCCAGATCGGGAAGCGGCAGCCCGACTATCAGCGGATGTGCGGATATTTTTGGGAGAAGGGGCGCCCATAGCCGTATGGCCCCATGCGCAGCATCCCAGTCGCCGCCAGAGCGAAGCCCTCTTGGCGGAACGCACCAGTGCCTTGCAGGACTTCCTTTCGCAGACGCCTTTCTGGCTCATCACCTATCCCGAAGCCCTTCGCGACCGCTTGCCCCCTCCGGACACCTGGCACCAGAACCGTCTCACCCTCACCAAAGATTCTACCATAGACCGTGCCTTCCTGATAGAACTTTTAGAGACGCTGAACTTTACTGAAACGGATGCCGTCACGGAGCCGGGAACATACGCTCGACGGGGTGGTGTGATTGATCTTTTTAGTTTTGCGCACCCGTATCCGGCGCGTCTACGCCTGGAAGGCGACATGATTGTAAAACTTCAGCGCTTCAATCTCGAAACGCAGATTTCTGAAGGTGAGATTCCCTTCTACCACATTCTGCCTTCGCCGCATACGCTGATAAATAGCGACAGGGCCACCCTTTTGGACTACCTCCCATCAGAAACCCTGATTGGCCTCGTAGATAATGTAGCCATTCAGGCGAGCCTTCTGCGGCTGGAAGATGCGGAGCTCCTGCGGGCTGTGGAAGCCCTTTTGCCGCGTACGATTCAGGTGAGCCAGGAGGCCTGGGGAAGTCCCGCTACTATTTACGACTACTCCACGCAGCCGCAGCCGCCCCTGCCTGCGGACATTGCCCTCATCCAGCGCCATTTTTCAGAACTGACCGTCGAAAAGCTGTATCTCTTTATAGAGAATGACCGACATCGTCCCCGGTTAGAACGGCTATTTCGGGAGATACAGGTGAGTTATCCGGTGGAATACGTGATAGGGCAGCTCAGCGAGGGGTTTGTGGATGAGCGGGCTTGGCGGGCGTATTATACGGAGCATCAGCTATTTCGGCGGTATTATCAGCCGCCGGTGCATCGGCGGTTTCAGCGCAGTGAAGCCCTGATGCTGAAAGATTTGGAAGAGCTCTCTTTTGGGGACTACGTAGTACACAAGCAGTACGGGATAGCGAAGTTTGGGGGGCTCTGTGGGCTGCCGCAGCGGCCTGACCAGGAGGCGGTGAAGCTGATTTTTGCGGATGAGGCAGTATTGTATGTGCCAATCTATCAGCTTGGGGAGATTGCGCGTTACCGTTCGCCGCAGGCCACGCCGCCGAAGCTGAGTCGGTTGGGTTCGTCCGACTGGAAGCGCACCACGGAAAAAATCCGCACGCGCATTCGGGAGCTGGCGATAGATTTAGTTCGGCTGTATGCGCAGCGGAAGGTAGCGCCGGGGTATGCGTTTGGGGCGGACACGCTCGCGCAGTTAGAGATGGAGGCGCAGTTTCCCTATGAGGAGACGCCGGATCAGCTGGAAGCGATCCTGGATGTGAAGCGGGACATGGAGTCGCCCCACCCGATGGAGCGGCTGATATGCGGGGATGTGGGGTTTGGGAAGACGGAGGTGGCGCTAAGGGCGGCTTTCAAGGCCGTACAGGATGGCAAGCAGGTAGCGGTGCTCGTTCCGACGACGGTGCTGGCGATGCAGCATATGCAAACTTTTCGGGAAAGGCTCCGCAACTGGCCTATTCGTTTGGCTACCCTTAGCCGCTTACAGCCTCCGAAAGAGCAAAAAGCCATCCTCAAAGCGCTCGCCGCTGGGGAAATAGACATCGTCATTGGCACGCATCGGCTTTTTTCGAAGGACGTGCTCTTCAAGGATTTGGGGCTTTTGATTATTGATGAGGAGCATCGGTTTGGCGTAGCGGACAAGGAGAAGCTGCGGGCGCGCTGGCCGCTGGTTGATACGCTTTTGATGAGTGCGACGCCGATTCCGCGGACGTTGCAGATGGCGATGTCTGGCCTGCGAGATGTGTCTATCATCAAGACGCCGCCGCGGGGGCGCTTGCCGGTGGAGACGCATATTGCGCCGTTTTCGTGGGAGCTGGTGAAGTCGGTGATAGCGCGCGAACTGGCCCGGGAAGGGCAGGTATTTTTTGTGCATCATGCCATAGAGGGCCTTTCCCGCATTGTGGAAAAAATCAAGGCGCTTTTGCCGGAGGCAGAGGTGGCTTATGTCCATGCGCAGATGCCGGGGCCGGAGGTAGAGGCGATTTTGACGGCGTTTCTCGCCAGGCAAATAGATGTTTTAGTCAGCACGCCGATTGTGGAGTCTGGGCTGGATGTGCCGTATGCGAATACAATGATTGTGTATCCGGCGCATCGGTTTGGCCTAAGTGAGCTGCACCAGCTGCGGGGGCGGGTTGGACGCCGGGAGCGGCAGGCTTACTGTTACCTTCTTGTACCGTCGCTGCATCATTTGAGTCCGGAGGCGCTGCGCCGCCTCGAGACGCTGGAAGAGTTTAGCGATCTGGGGGCGGGGTTTCAGGTTGCGCTGCGCGATCTGGAGCTAAGGGGTGCGGGCGACCTGTTTGGGGCGGAGCAAAGTGGCTTTATTCATGCGGTGGGGTATGAGTATTATCAGGAGCTATTGGAGGAGGCGATAGCGGAGGTGAAGGCTGAGTTAGAGCTGCCGGTGGGGGAAAGCGCTGCTTGTAAGGGTCCCCAATGCACGGTAGAGGCGGATTGGCCGGCGCAGATTCCGGCGGCGTGGATTCCACATCCGGCGGCGCGGTTGGAGATTTACCGGCAGTTTAGCGGTATCTCTGACGAGGCGGCTTTGCAGGCGCTTTTGCGGGACCTCCTGGATCGGTTTGGAGATTTGCCGGAGCCGGTGCTCATGCTGGCGGATGTGCTGCGGCTGCGGTGGTTAGGGGATGAACTGGGCCTGCGGGTCATCCACGTGCATAAAAACCAGATGCGGATAGAGTTTCGGCAGGCTCCGGTCGGGAAAGTACTCCTACATGCCCTCCACCAGCTGGAGAGGATTCAGTTTAGTCTGCATAGTGAAGGAGAACGGGCCGGCGTGACCCTACGTCCCGTCAGCCATCCCAAAGAAGCCCTGGCCCTTCTGGCGCAGTTAGGCGAAAACCTTAAAAGCCTCTCTACCCAGCTCCTATAGAAGGCGTACTTTTGCCAAAGTACGCATGAGTCATCCTGAGAACGTTCCGCGAATTTTGCGTTGGCTGAATAAAGCTGCGCAAAAAGGCTGGATTCGGTTTGATCAGTATTCGCCCCTCAAGCGGTTAGCGATTGTGTTTTACATTGTATGGAAGGGTTTATGGCGCCCTATGTGGCGAGTGACCCATCCCTGGAAAGCGCTATGGGCTCTTCTGACTGGAAAGGATACCTATAGGCTTTCTTTGCCCGGCTACGCTCCCCAGCCCCTACAAATGAGCCCACTCAACTTTCTCAACTTTTTGCGGCTTTATGAGGCGGGATATACGCCTGTGGCCATCGATGCTGAGAAAAATGTGCTTATTATTGAGATGGCTCCTGGGGTTCGCTATACAGCGCATGTAGCCGATACGGCTGACTTGGTTCACTTGAAGGAACTTCTTTTGGAGCAAGAGTACGGCGTCTCCTTTAGGGGATATCGGATTCTGGATGTGGGGGGGTATCGGGGGGATACGGCGCTGTTTTTTTGTGCGCATGGGGCTGAGAAAGTGATTGTTGCGGAGCCTGCCCCAGACAACTATGCCCTGGCCCGGCAAAATATCCAACAATCGCCCTATCAGGACCGCATAGAGCTCCTTCGAGTTGGTATTGCGGATAAAAGTGGGACGTTATCGCTTCGGTTTGATCTGCGGCACCCGCATGTTCACAGCTTGGATCATTTACACGGTTCTCCGAGCGAAGGTGCGCCTACTGTAAGCGTGGAAGTATGGAGTTTCCAGCAGTTAGTGGAGCACAGTGGCTGGCCCGAGATAGACCTGGTAAAGTTAGACTGCGAAGGTGCGGAGTATCCTATTTTGCTCAACACCTCGCCTGAGGTCTTAAAGCGGGTGCGGCGCTGGGCGATAGAGTATCATGGCTCTCCGACGCCGCTGCAAGATCGGCTGCGCGAGCTGGGGTATGCGGTGCGGCTGGTGCGGGATCGTGGGGCTTTTGGGATTTTACATGCGGAGCGGCAGCAGTCGGCGTAACTTTGGCCTGTGATCTGGGTGCTGTATGGGGAGGAGGAGTTTTTACGCATGGCTCGGCGGAAAGCCCTCTTGGACGAGCTTCTGAAAGACCTACCCCGGGATTTTGCGCTCCAGACTGTGCGTGGGAAGGCTTTTACCCCTGCCCGCCTGACGGAGTTCTACGAGATGGCTTTCGGTTCCCCCTATAAGGTGATCGTCCTTTTAGAAGGCGAATCTCTCGGTAAAGCCGAACTCAAAGCGCTGGCGACCTACTTTCAGAATCCTTCGCCGACTAATCACCTGATTATAGAGTTTCACCAGGAAGAGGCGCCGTCCCTGCCTAAGCGAGAGGGGATCCACTATGAGAAGTTTAGCCGGCTGCCGGCGCGCAAGGTAGCTGCCTGGCTGGAAGAGCAGGCTAAAGCGATGCAGCTTAAGCTCCCGCCGGAAAGCGTATCGTTTCTCGTGGAGGCGGTGGGGACGGATCTCCGGCTCCTCTACCAAACGCTTCAGACGCTGGCTCTCTCGGGGATTGTGCTGACGCCTACACAGATTGCGGAGGCACTCGGCCTACACCCGCAATACAACGTCTACCGCCTCGTAGATGTACTGGCCGAAAAGAACTATCCACTGGCTTGGGAGATTTTTGTCTACATGGCTGAAGACACGCGCAGCTTTCCAGTGGCGAGCATCTTATGGTCGCTCCAGCAGTTTTATCAGCGGTTGATGGTTTTGTATGCGATAGCTGGAAAGGGTAGCAAGCTCACACAGGAAGCCATCCAGCAGAAACTTGGGCTGAGGTATGCTTTTCAGGCCCGGCCGTATCAGATAGCTTTTGGGCGTTATACGTTGCGGGAGGTGCAGGAGGCGCTTCGGGTGCTGTATGAGACGGATGCCCGAATGAAAGGGCTGGTTGGGGCACGGAGTGGGGAATCGGCGCTTATGCTGCATTTGGCGACGAGTCTGTTGCGGCGGGAGCTACCGGCATTGTAAGGGTTTTGGTGTAGGCTTTCGGCGAACCGCCGAGGGCACTGAGGTGAGGTTGTTCATGCTGGCTGTTTTAGCGTTTAGGGGGTAGTGTAGATATTTTAGCTGGGTGTAGTGTAGTAGGGGGCTTGAAAAAACTTATTTTGGTGGGCTATGTTTCCAGCGATTGTGTGTCCAGAGCCAGTTTGCGGGGTCGTGCCGGAGGCTTGCCTCCAGCCGCTCTACGTAGAGGCGTGTGAGGGCTTCTGCTGAAAGCGAGCGGGGCTCATCTGACAAAATCTCCGGGTAGGCCTCGTAGCGATGCCGGGCTATGCGGCGGATTTCCACGAAGAGCACGCGATAATCTCCTAAGTGTGCGGCTCGTGCCAGTCCCCCGTGCCAGGCTGTGGGCCGATTCAGGAAAGGGAGCCACACGGCCCGCTCCAGGTCACTGGGACTTTGGTCGGCCATCAAAATCAGCGTATGTGTGGTCGTGCGCATCCGAGCCAGTTTGAGGCCCATTTGGCCCTGGGGTAGCATAAAAGTACCGTATCTTCCCCGCATGCGCAAAAAAAGGGTATCGAAAGCGGGGTTTTTGATGGGGAGATACACGCAGAGGATGGGAGCGGCTGTATCTTTTCGCACGATCCAGCCCCCCCATTCCCAGTTGAACTGATGCCCCATGGCTACGATCACGGACTGACCCCGAGCATGAGCCTCGTGAAAGAGCGATAGATTCTTGATCTCAAAGCGCTCCCGCACCGCTTCCCAATCCTGCGCATACATGAAGCTCACTTCCATCATCCAGTCGGCGAAGAGCTGGTAGAAGTCTTTCTCAATGGCTTTACGGGTGGCGGGTGTTTTGTCGGGGAAGGCCTGGGCGAGGTGTTTTTCTACCAAGACTCGGCGGTATTCCAGGGATTGGTAGAGGAATTTGTAGAGGATGCTGCTAATCCGGTCTAAGTTTTTCCAGGAGATGCGGCCGAAGCGGTTGAGGGCCCAGTCCACTGCGGTATAGGTGAGTTTGTGGAGGCTATTCATGGTATGCAAAGATGGGATGTACTTTTGAGGGGATGTGTCGGATTGGGGGCTATTGGGCGTGGGGTGGGCGGATAGGGGAAGCGGATTTGAGCTGGCGGCTGCGGGCGATGGCGGCAGCACAGGCGCACGGCGGCCCTGATGATGAGGGCATTTGGTGGCAGCCGGAGTGGGGTATAGGCTTTGCGCATCGGCGGCTTTCCATTTTGGACTTGTCTGCGGCAGGCCACCAGCCTATGAGTCGGGGCCGCTTCGTCATCACGTACAATGGGGAAGTGTATAACTTCCGGGAGCTACGCGTGCGCTTAGAGCGGGAAGGGGTTTCGTTTACCACGCAGACGGATACGGAGGTGATTTTGGCGGGATGGGCGGCGTGGGAGGCTGAGCTCCTACCCCAGATGCGGGGGATGTGGGCTTTTGGTTTGTGGGATGGGAAGGCCCTGTGGCTGGTGCGGGATCGTTTTGGCGTCAAGCCTCTCTATTATACAGCTGGCCCCGGCTGGATAGCTTTTGCTTCCGAACTGGGGGCCCTTCTGCGCCTGCCAGAAGTCTCCCGCCAAGTTACGCCCGAACGCATTGCTGCCTATCTCGCGTATGGGTTTATTCCGGGGGGGCAAACCCTCTATGCCGATATCAGCCAGGTGCCGCCCGGTCATTATGTTCACATTACCCCCGATCGCCTGGAAACGAAGCCCTGGTGGTCGCCCCGCCCGTACTTCTTTGCTACGACGAGCGGGCCGCCTCCTACACTGGAAGAGGCCGAGGAAACACTGACCGAGGCTTTCCGGTATCGACTTGTTTCGGATGTGCCGGTGGGATTATTTCTGAGCGGGGGGGTGGACTCGAGCCTCGTGGCGGCCCTCCTGCGTAAAAAAGCCGGCGCCGCGCTTACGGCCTTTACGTTGGGCTTTCAGGAACCACAATGGGACGAAGCGCCCTGGGCCCAAAAAATCGCTTCTTTTCTTGGACTCCCGCATATCGTGCATTACATCACCGAGGCCGAAGTTCTGGCCGAAGTAGAAAAGCTCCCCGCCTTATACGGGCAGCCCTTTGGGGATTCCTCCGCCCTGGCGGTGTATAAGATCGCCCAGGTCGCCCGCCGGGAGGTCAAGGTCGTCCTCTCGGCGGATGGGGGAGATGAGCTTTTTGGTGGGTATGTGCGTTATACCCTCACTGCCCGACAGAACTGGCGCTGGAGGCTTATCCAGCTTCTCAAGAAGTCGCCTGCCCTGGCAAAACACCTCCTGGAAATCTATAGGCTCTTGCCGTCTTCTTTTCGTCATCATACTAACTTAGCTGGTAAACTCTACAAGCTTCTGCATCTTCGTCTGACGGACTACGGGGATTTTCTGCAGGTTTTTCCGCAGATAGCCCTGACAGAAATTTTAGAGGGGCTTTCGGGGGAGGCGCTTTTACCGTATTTAGAAGAGGCGATTCCGGTGGGTTGGGATGAGCCAGAGGCGCGGATGTATGCGGATACACGGGTGTATCTCGTAGAAGACATATTGCGCAAAGTGGATAGAGCCACGATGGCAGTGGCCTTAGAGGCTCGTGAGCCTTTTTTAGATGAGGCGATTTTGGCTTTACGGGCGCGTCTTGGTGCCCGGGACTTTATTGAAGGTCGGACGACTAAGCGCTTCTTGAAGCGAATTTTAGCTCGGTACTTGCCGGCGGAGCTGTGGGATCGCCCCAAACAGGGTTTTTCCCCGCCTATCTCGGCGTGGCTACGCGGCCCTCTCCATGATCGCCTGCGCCATTACCTGGAAAGCGCTGAAAGCCCCCTTCGAGACTACCCCATCCGCTTAGAGAAAATACGCCCGTACTACGAAGATTTTGTCAAAGGTGAGGATGGTCTGGCGGGCTTTTTGTGGAATGTGTTTGTTTTTGGCCTTTGGACGGATTGGATTACTGCCACACCTCCAATAAGCGATAATCTACCCCCGGCCATAAGTGCTCAGGCTTAGGACCGGCGTACTTCTGCAGCCATTCGGGGAGCCGTACCTGCTCCTCCGGATAGGCCCGCACTAACCATGCTATCTGACGCTTGCGTACCAGCTTCTCAATCTGAATCGCCTTCGTCTCCTCTGGGGATAGCCACTTGCGCTCCAGAACCATATCCGCCATGCCCCCAAACCCCTCTATCCCCGGCAAGCCTTTGATATACCGCCGCTTTTTACTTTTTCCCGTAGCTGGCTGGGGAACCAGAACCTGAATCTGATACAAAGCTCGGACTTTCCGCTTTTCTATGCGGGGCTTTTTGAGTCGGTGCCCCTTTTTGTCGTGAAAATGGGCAAAGTGATAAACCCGCCACCCCATTTTATAGGCCACGACGGGCACACGCCCATAGGCTTCCGTATTGACCCATTCGCCAATAGAGACGCCGCTGTAAGCACTCTGCACCTGGCAATGCTTGCGGTGATTGGTGAAAAGGTAGCGCAGGTCGTAGGCAAAGCGCTGGGTTTGGGTCATCACCCCGCGATGCTGGGCGTCGCAGGGAACGGTATAGTTTTCTGGCAGGCGGTGGGGGATAGTTGGGGCTTTACAGCCGGCCCGTTGGTAGGCTTGTGAATGGGAAATGGGCGGGGGGCTACAGGCGCGCTTCTGATGTGTTTGGGAGTGTGACAGCGGGGCTGGCCTGCAGGAGGCCACTTGCATATTTTGGCGATGGCGGAGGGGCTTTGGTTGGCAAGCCACGCTCTGATGCCTTTGGGAATGGGGGATGCCGGGCCGCTCGCAGGCCGCCTGCTGGTGCCTTTGCGCATGGCGAAGAGGCGGAGGCAGGCAGCTTAGTAAAGTGCTTGCCTTTTCGCTGGGGTGCGCAAGAGGCGGGGGGCCGCAGGGGTTCTGGCGGGTGGCTTTGTGGCGGGGACCGGGCAAGGCATACAGTTCCTTCTCTGGCGCAGGCCGATGCCGAGGGGCAGGAAAGCTCAGCCCAAAGCGCTCGTTTGTACGGCGGTGACGAGCTTTCGGGGCCTCATACGCCCACCGCTCGGGATAAGGCCGATGACGGGTAGATGGCGGCGCATACCGATGCTTCTCGGCCAAGTGCCGGTGCGTAAGGGGTGGAAAAGGAAAAACCCACTTTTCGGCTTGTTTAGGCTGATGCCGAAGTCGTGAGGATGGGGGGCGATAGGATTCGGCCCGGAGTCTGTGCGCGGCGTAAGCTTGGGGGGGCTTCTGCTTTTCGGCCCGGAGGGTGACTCGGCCAGAGGGCCGGCTGGCACGCAGGCGCTGACGCTCTGCGCGAAGCGAGTGGCGTACGGCAGGCGCATACGGCGTGAGCGCCTCGGCCCGCTCTAAGGCTTTATGGCGGGGGGATGGCGGCGAGAAGCGATACCGCTCCGCTCGTAGACGCGGCTTTGGGCGACCATACCGGTCTACCTGCGTCTCCGCCTGCCGCTGCACACGCCGCCGGGGCGTCCGCTCCTTCACCCGCACCCGCTCCGCACACTCCGGCCCCGTACAACGCGGCGGCGCCTTTAAGTCCTGACCCACCACCCACATCCCACCCCCCAAAAGACCTATCACCCAAAAACGAAGACTCATGCGCCACAATATTAAGCACTCCCGCTCAGTGTCTGTACGCAAATTATTCACAAAAGGTCGCTATATTTGTTTTGTGCACCCCCTCCTGAGAAAATCAGATCAAACTAACCTCCCACCCCATTTCCAAGGCCAATCCCCACCTATCTTCCGGATAACCACGGCGCACAACTACTTCCAACTTGCTCTCAAAGCCGCCTGGCTCTTAGCGGCCTTCTCCCTGCTGGGAAGCTGTAAAAAGAAAGATTCCCCTCCCCCAGAAGGCTATCGCCAAGCCATGAGAAACTTCGTAAAAAAGATTAGCGACTACGCCAAAAGCAGAAATCCGAATTTCGCTATCATTCCCCAAAATGGCTTAGAGATCACCCGAGGAGAGGACGGTAGTCTGGCTTGGAGCTATTTAGCCGTCATAGATGGCGCCGGATGTGAAGAACTCCTATATGGATATGAGGGCGACGACCGCCCCACCCCAGAAGAAATCACAACTTCCTGGAAAAACTATCTGGACCTCCTCAAAGCCAATGGCAAAAAAGTTCTGGTCATAGACTATTGCAGCAGTCCAGCCCATGTAGATAGCTCTTACGCTAAAAACAATCGCTTCGGATATATTTCTTTTGCGGCTCACCGCAGGGAAGTAGATGCTATCCCCCCCTATCCCCCTCAGCCCTTTGCCGTCAATGCGGAAAGCATAGCGACCCTCTCCCAAGCCAGAAACTTCCTTTACCTACTCAATCCCTCGGGCTTTCCCTCCAAAGCAGCCTTTTTAGACGCTTTGCGAAATACCGACTATGACCTTCTCATCATAGACCTATTTTACCAGGGCGAGGCTCTCACGCCTGAAGAGGTACGCAGCCTCCAAGTAAAGAAAAACGGCGCAAGACGCCTGGTCGTCTCTTACCTCAGCATCGGAGAAGCGGAAGATTATCGGTACTATTGGAGGCCGGAGTGGAAAAGAAAGCCCCCCGCTTGGTTGGACAAAGAAAATCCTAACTGGCCAGGCAACTATAAGGTAAAGTACTGGTACAGCGAGTGGCAAGATATCATTCTGGACTATACCCGACGCATAAGAGAGGCAGGGTTTGATGGGGCTTACTTGGATATCATAGATGCCTTCGCCTACTACGAGTCAAAGTAAAAAGTCTCTCTTTACCTTTGTACCATGAGGTCTCTACATGGATTACTGCTGGGGAGCCTTTTGTTGGCTCAGACAGGCCAGCGCGTCAAAGCCGCCTTCGGCCTGATTGAAGGTAATCCTGCCCAAGGCGGAGGCTTTTATTCCCTGATCCGGGAGCCTTCGGGGGCGCAGACTACTATGCTTGGCCCACTGTATTATGATGGCAGGCCACTCGAACCTTATGGCAACGACCTGGCCTATGATCCGCGCACAAAGTACCTCTTCCTGACAGGCGGGGGGCCAAATCCCTTCACGTACAATGGTGTTATCTATGGCATGGATGTATGGCGCTCTCGGTTATTAGATTCCCTTACGGGGCCCATAGGAGCGCGCCGCTTAGCGGTCAAAGACACGCTTCTCCTGGTTACCCGAAATCAAGCGCCCTTCTTTACAGCCTATCGCATTCGGCCTACCGCTACGGGCGTTGCCCTGGACTCGCTCTGGTCGCCCAGCTCGCCTTACCTGCGCAGCGTCCCCGAAGCTATCATCGTCGTGGGAGATACCGCTTTCATTCCCCTAGCGTACAACCCCAACACCTATGCTTCCGATAGCCTCATCCTCTCTATCAATCTCCGCACCCAGCAGGTAGATAGCTTTGCGAAAGTTTATCCCAACCCGGCTGAGCTCGTGCGTATCGGGGGTAAGCTCCACGCCGCCTGCTATGGAAACTTCATGGTACCCCTACACATCTCTGAGATTGACATCCCCAGCCGCACTGTCACTATCACGAATACGGGCGTAAATAGCTATGGGGGCTTTGTTACTGATACAGGCGGGCGCGACACGATTTTATTTGTGGATGGAGCCAATGTCCTGCGTGCCTATAGCACCACCACGCGGCAGGTGGCTTCTGCCCCCTACCAAGGTATTCAGGCCATTGGGAGCCTCACCCTGTACGGCCTCTTATGGGCGGGAGATTGGCTGATTACGGGGCATACGAACTACACCGACACCCTGATAGTTACGTTCAACGAGCGGGGCAGACCGGCCACCCCATCTGACACTATAGGGACCGGGATTCCCTCTTTACGACGTCTGATTTATGTAGAGGAGGATGCCACCGT
Organism: Sphingobacterium sp.; assembly: GCA_028276345.1. Lineage (GTDB taxonomy): Bacteria > Bacteroidota > Bacteroidia > SpSt-205 > SpSt-205 > JAPYWM01. The sequence goes on along the minus strand of JAPYWM010000002.1, from coordinate 16,649 downwards.
GCTGGAATTGGCCCGTGCAAACCAGATACCCGCCCCAGTACAAGTCTATCCTAATCCCGTATCGGATCGCTTCTGGCTAAGCGGCGAAGGTATCCAGCAAGTTACCTTACGCGACTTATATGGGAGGGTCCTCTATACCTGGGGAGCCCACACCGCCGAATATGCGCTACCCAACATCCCCAAAGGCTTGTACCTCCTACAAGTCCAGACAAGCCGCGGCCTTCATACGCTTCGCCTGCAAAAACTATAACACTCCTCTCAAGAAACTGGATGAGCTGGCAGGTAGAAGGCCTGCCAGCTTTTTTCTTTTACTGGCAAGGTGTAGGTAGGTGGCTTTCAGAGTAAAGCACATATCCAGGCGAAGGCGCCTTATTCGAGGTCTTACGCTGGGTGGGTACTAAGGAAATGAAGGGTTTAGGGAGAGGCGGAAAGGAAGGCGCCTCCGAAGCCTTAGCCGAGTCTACAAAGCGTCCAATGAAGTCCCACGCCTCCTTGAGAGGAATGGGCGTATCAGGGTTTGTAATGAGGCCCCACCAGAGGTGGGGAGCTGCTTCACGAGCCGCCGACAAAAGCTCCTGCCAGAAGTTCTCGGACAAAGGCAGGTAGGTAAAGCCTCTCCCCCAAGCCACTTGCGTAAAACTCGGGTAAGTAGAAAGAAACGGCAGTAGCTCTTCCAGAAGCCAAGTACGCAAAGCCTTTTGCCAAGCTACCTGTGCAGCGCTGTCCGAAGGGTAAAAGGCGCTATCTGAGCTGGGGGCTTCTATGATGAGGATTTCAGGCGAGAAGGTTTCCGAGGCGGCTGTCAGGGCGAAGCGATGGCCCGACACCCATTCTGGCATGTCCGAGACGCGATCCCGCTGAAGTACTATGGATACCGCCCAGGCAGAGAAACCGCCGCTCTTTTGCAGGCAGGTGTCATTCCATACGGGGATAGTTTCAGCCGAGAGGGTAAGATGCGCATAATACAGGGGTGCGGCGGGTAGGTTTTGTGAAGGGGTATGGCAGGCGCTAAGGAGGTAGAGTCCCCACGTGAGGGGAAGGCGCATTAGCGGGCGGTACCTAAGTGGGGAAGTCCCAGCATGAGGATTTTCCAGTCCAGCAGGATGGAGTAGCGATGGGCGTACAGCAGGTCGGCGTTGAGGGTGCGAGGATAGTGCGCTCGCAGAAAGTCCGTCGTGAGGAGGCCTTCTTTGAGGAGGGGCATCTCTTCGGTGGGGATTTCGCTGTAACTCACAAAGTGATAGCGACCTAAAAGCACCCCTAAGAGACTCTTAAGAGCAGCCAGCGGCTTATGATAAATCCAGAAAGTCAGGGGATAACTCAAAAGAAGTAGGGTTGCTGCCGCGATGTCGAAGAGTTTTTTCTGGAAGAGCACCTCAGGCTGATGGAGGCGCAGGTAGAGCCGCAAAGAATACCGACTCACCAGAATACTTTGCGGACCGATCAGGTAATCAGCATAAGGCGGCACAATCTTGAAGCTGAGACGCTTGTAAAAGTACCGAGTCATGAGGGTAATGATTTCCTGGGAGGAGAGGCTGGCGTTGCAAAAGACAAGCTCTTCGGCGTTGGTATGTTCTATGATGGAGGGGAGCTGGGCCAAGGTGCCCAAGGCTTGCGGGTGGGTGGTAGGACTCACAAAGCCCAGAAACTCCGCCGGATAGCGAATATCTTGAAAGAGGAGCTTGTACAGGCGCTGGAAGTGCTGGGGGGCAGCTACAATCAGCACGCGCTGCGAGATTTCGCCGGTAAGATGGAGGCGGCCCTGCCGGATCCAATTGTGAAGCGCCCGAAGCGATAGGGCCAGCGGTACCGCCCCAAATGAAAGCGCCGCCGCAATAAAACGAGAATAGTTGATAGGCGGCAGAAAATAGCCTGTCAGCACGATCAGGAGAAAACCCGTGATGGCGGCGCCCACGACTTTTCGGATGCGATAAGGTGGGGCATAGTTCAGGAAAATCAGGTGCGCTACCACTATCCACAGGGCGTAGACGGGCAGGATGATCTGGTAGTAGAGGTCGGGGAAGGTCTTTCCGGTATAGGCGGCCCAGGCCGTAGTCAGCCCGTATCCGAGGCCCCAGAGGGCAGCCCACTCGGCGAGGGGGAGGGCCACTCGCTGAAAGAGGCGTTTGCTGGCGGAGAGGGTAGCCGCCACCACGATAGCCATCTGATACAATAGCGCTGCCGGCCACCGCTTCCAGCCTGTGTAGTGCTTCTGGATAAACTGCAAAGAGGCCTTGTAAAAGGCTAAGACGTATGAAAGCGAATGAAGCTTCGTGCTTTCGCCCTTAAAGTGAATGATTTGCGTGGTAGGCAGGTAGTAGTTCGTATAGCCTGCCTGGATAATGCGATAACATAAGTCGATATCCTCGGCATACATGAAGAATCTTTCATCCAGGAGGCCGACTTCGTCCAAGACTTTTTTGGGGATGCACATGAAGGCTCCCAGTAGGACAGGCACTGGCGTGACCTCGTCCTCGGGGAGGTGAGTCAAGTGATACCCCCCAAAGAGTTTGGATTTTGGCCAGAGACGGTAGAGACCGGTGATTTTGGTAAAGATATTCCAGCCTGATGGGATGTCTCGCCGGGAATCATACGCAAATTGCCCATTGCCATCAATGATTTTTACGCCGACAGCTCCAGCCTCCGGATGCTCCTTGAAGAAAGCCAGCACCTTGTGAAAGGTATCCTCCTGCACGATGGTGTCGGGATTGAGCAGAAGGATATACTCCCCCCGGGCTTGCCGGATAGCCTGATTATTCGCCTTAGCAAAGCCTAAGTTCGTGTCATTGACGATGAGCCGCACCCAGGGAAACTCCTGTCTTACCATCTCCACGCTCCCATCTACGGAAGCATTGTCTACTACCCAGACTTCCCCAGTGAGGCCTTCCAGGGCCCTTTCCACAGATTGGAGGCACTGACGCAGAAAGTACTTGACGTTGTAGCTCACGATGATGACGGAGAGCTGGGGCGAACTCATACCTGAAAAGGTTGGCGATTTCGCAAAGATCGGACCAATGTCAGCGTATCTACGTAAGAGAGGTCGGTACCGACGGGGATGCCGCTGGCGAAGCGGGTGACTTTGCCAGGCCAGTCGCTTAGGGCCCGCACGATGTAGTAGGCGGTGGTTTCGGCCTCGGGGCTGGTGCCTAAGGCTAAAATCACTTCCTGATAAAGGCCCTCTCGTAGCCGCTTCCAGAGGGACTCTAATCGGAGGTCTTTTTCGCCAATCCCAGCAAGCGGGTCTAAAACGCCCCCCAGCACATGATAATGTCCCCGAAAAGCCCCTGCCTGCTCAATCGCAATCAGATCCGACACCTCTCGCACCACGCACAGCGCCGGCTCATCCCGACGGGGATCAGCACATATCGGGCAAAGCGGCTGGCTTTTCTCCTTCCAGAAACCGCACGCTGGACAAACATCTACCTCCGCCGCTACCTGAGTAAGCGCGCCCGCCAGATCCGCTAAAAGCGCCGGGTGCCGCATAAGGTGCTGAACCAGCCGAAGCGCACTCCGAGGACCTATGCCAGGAAGTTTCTTAAGCGTTTCTCGCAGCGCCTCTGTGGGCGGCGGGAAAAAATGGCGCTCCACCCCGCAAATCTACACTACGCCCGCCGAATCTGGACATTTCATGCACTCTGCATGGAAAAAATAAAACCTCAGGCCCCAGCGGCGTGCTTTCTCAGGCGTATATGCGTCAGCCATGCCAGGCCTACCCCGCCTGCCAGCGTGCAGAGAAGGCGGGTGAGCCAGGAGCTGCCATACGCCAGCACGATACATCCCGCTACCCCCACCGTAGCCAGTAGGACCCACCGCAGGGGGAATGCCCCGGGGAGCTTCCGGCGTCCCAGCCCCACCGATACGCCCACCATGCCCCCATACGCTAAAAGCGTCGTCACGGCACAGGCCGCATACCCATACCGGGGGATGCCGTATAAGTTTCCCACTACCGTGATGAGACTGCCTACCCCTGTAATCAGCAGACCTATATCCGGCTTTTCCTGGAGCTTGTACCAGATAGAGGCATGGACGAGCGAACCCATGAGTAGATTGGCAAAAAGCAAAATGGGGATGACCCACAATGCCTCCCAGTAAGCGGGTGGCAGGAGAGAGGCGGGTAAGAGGCCCCCCCATCGGGTAGTCAAAAGCGGCTCCGCCCAAATGGAAAAGATGAGCACGACCCCTAAGCCCGCCAAATGAAAAGCCTCCCAGCTGCGTGCATAAAACCTCGCGTGACCGGCTGCTTCCCGCAGAAAAAGCGGTTCTGCTGCCATCCGGTACGCCTGCACAAAAAGCGCCATCAACGTAGCCACTTTGTAAGCGGCACTATACAGGGCTGTATCCGTCCGGCTATACTGGGGGAGGAGCACCCGATCCAGGACATCATTGGTAGCGCCAAGGAGGCCCATCAGCGCCAGAATAAGCCCATACCGAAATAAGACCGCACTCGTTGGCGTGGTGGGTCCTGGCACTTCTCTTACCGGGGACCAGGCCAGCGCCCAGATGAGCTTAAGGAGAGAGGCCAGCAGATTCGCTACCAGAATAAACTCCAGTCCCCAACCCTTCCAGCCCACGCCGTAGAGGTTGAGGCCAATCAGCACCCCTACATGGGTGAGCTGGATCGCCGCATAGCGGAAGGGAGCGCCAACCGCCCGCTGATGTGTAATGGCCAAAGCCGCCCAGGCATCCACCGTCCAGATAGCAATCGTTAGCCACAGAAGCGTCTCCCGGCCCTGATAACCCAACGGCCCACTGAACCACGGCACAGTTAGGGACAGGAGACTTCCCAGTCCTACCCCGGCTAAGAAGGTTATCCCCAGTGCCCGCCGAAAAGTCCCTGGTATACCCCCACGCCCAAACCGAAGATAGGTTGTCTCCATCCCGATGCTAACCAGAATGGTACCAAAGACCATGTAGGCATAGAGTTCGCTCATCCGACCAAAGTCTTCCACCGACAGGCGGTAAGCGTACAGCGGAGTTAGAAGCCAGTTCAGAAACCGTCCTGCTGCCGTCGTCAGACCATAGAGGGCACTATGATAGGCTAACTTCCTCAGCACAGGCCAAAGAAACAGGGACGAGGCCTTTCCACACGTAGACGCCCAAAAAGAAAAGCCCCCCGGTAGGGGGGCAACCCAGACCATCCCGCAAAGACCTCTATCTCACGTAGCTTGCTAAAAGCGAATCCGGATACCGCCGCCGACATCCACGGAGAGACCCTGCTCGGAAAGGGGCTTGAGGCCCTGCACCTGGACAAAAGCTTCTATGGGACCCACAGGGAGGAGCAGGCCCCCGCCTATGACGCCCTGCAGGGTCATCTGACCGTCTGCTTGTTGGTGGAGCATGCGCAACCCTGCATCTATGTAAGGCTGGATGGCGGTACTACGCCGATAGCAGGCGCCGCTGGCACATCCCCCGCTTACCTCAAAGAGGTGCTGGAAACTCAGCCCGGCCACATAGCTGCCCGCCGGCCCTAAGCCCCCCAAAAGCGCTACGGAGAGATACGGATTATCCCCTATCCCGAACCGGGTGCTAAGCGCCTTGATGCCGTCCTTCGAGAAATAGACACCGACGGCTTTGCTGCTTTGGGCAAGCGAAACGCTCATGCCCATCATCAGGCTCAGAAGTATTAGCTCGTGTCGCATACACCCTTTATACGCCGGCAGGAAGGGGGGAGTTGCATTTCTTTGTCAGGTCGTAGCGCTTCTCGGAGTAGGGCATGCAGGGAGCTTGCTCCGCTTTTTTGTACCTTTGCCGCATGGCTCGTCGGTGTGAGGTTACTGGTCGTAAACCCCAAGTCGGCTACAAGGTGTCGCACTCCAATCGCCACACGAAGCGCCGCTTTGATATCAATCTTCAGCACAAGCGTCTGCCGCTACTTCCGGAGATGGGCGGGGAAGGGTTTGTACGGGTTAAGCTCACCACTCGTGCATTGAAGACCCTTTACCGCAAGGGGTACTTGGCCTAAGTCCTGGGCCAGGGCGAGCCGAAGTTTCCAACGGGATAGTAGGCAAGGAAGCGGGCTTTCCCTCCGGGTGGAGGCTGAAGGAAGGGGAGGCTTGAGCCGAAGTCTAAAAATCAAGTGGAGTCAGTGAGGTGCTTGTAGGCGGGGCCAATGAAGCGCACGAGGGTAGCAGCGGTGAGGGCCGGCGCTGAGAAGTGATGCTTAGCGAGGCGGGCGGCTTGGGTGTGAAGGTACAGGCTTACAATAGCGGCTGTCAGGGGAGAAAGTCCCTGCGCCAAAAACCCGCCAATCATGCCTGCCAGTACATCGCCGGTTCCGGCTGTCGCCAGGGCCGGCTCCGCCACAGGCAGAAAGTACATTTCGCCCTTTGGGGAGGCGATGATGGGGTAGGCGCCTTTCAGAATGACGATAGCCTGGTATTTCTGGGCGAGGTGGAGGGCGGATTCCAGGCGATAGGCCTGAATGCGTTCGGTAGCAGTTCCTAAGAGACGAGCGGCTTCGCCGGGGTGTGGGGTCAAGACGAGCTGCTTTGGTAGGAGGTCAATGAGGTCTTTATAGGTGGCGAGGAGGTTGAGGGCGTCGGCATCCAGGACGGCCGGGCGATTTTGGACCTGGGTGAGGAAGGCTTTGAGGAAGCTGTAAGTATCAGCGCCCGTACCAAGGCCGGGGCCGATGACGAGGGCATCTTTGCCCTCTAAGTGGGGGCCTGCCCAGAGGGCCGCAATCTCATTGAGGTACTTGACGTGGGCGTCCCCATAAGGTAAGCTCATCCCGCTGAGGACTTTCCGGTGGAAGGCCGGCGCACAACTGCCGGGGATGAGAGCGGTAGCCAGTCCCGCTCCACTGCGCAGCGCTGCGAGTGTGGCGAGTGCGGGTGCACCTGCTTTTCCCTCGGAGCCGCCTACGACGAGTAGGTGCCCAAAAGTCCCTTTATGCGCCTCGGGAGGCCGGTCAGGAAGGAGCTTGCGCACCCCCTTTTTCGTAATCAAAAAGCTCGTAGCCCCAATACGATCCAGCACCTCCGGGTAAATTCCGATATCTAAGACTTCTACTTTTCCGCAATATCGGGCGGCAGGCGTTACAACATGGCAGATTTTCGGCACCTGAAATGTAAACGTATGTGTACACGATAGCGGTTCGGACAAGACCTGACCAGTATCGCCGCTTAGCCCCGAAGGTAGGTCTACGGCTACCGCGGGCAAACGCAGTTCTTTGAGAAATTCTATCAGGGCTGCCTCCCGCTCGCGCAGCGCTTTTTCTAAGCCGAGTCCGACCAAGGCATCGATGACAAGGGGCTTTTGGGGGGCTTTTTCTACGAAGGCGGAGAGGAGACGAAGGCTATCGGGGGAGAGAACATGCACAGGTATGCCTAAGCGCTGGATTATGTCATACTGAATGCGAGGTAATGCGGATATTTTTTCCGGTGGACGGGTGATGAGGATGAATAGTTCTTTTTTGTGGCGGTAGAGATAACGGGCGACGACGAGGCCATCACCGCCATTATTGCCGGAGCCGGCGATGACGACGAAGGTGTGCTGCTGCGGATAATGGGAGAGGATACGTCTGGCAGTCTGGCGACCCGCACTTTCCATGAGGAGGATGCTCAAGTAGCCGTACTCAATCTGCATGATCTCGTCCGCCCGGCGCATCTGAGCCGAGTTGAAGACCGGCCGCATAGCGCAAAGCTACGACCCCGAGGCTACCGCCCCCTCCCCCTGCATGAGAAGGCGGTACCGCCGCGAGGGAGAGGGAATAAACGGCCCCAATCCGTACTGCGGCCACTTCTCATCCACTTTTTGGATGGTGGCTTCATCCATGACGGTCACATTGGGCCAGGGCCGCTGAAAGTCATCCAGCACCAGGCTCTTCACCGAGGCGTCAATTACCAGATGGAGGAGCCCCGCCTCATCTTCAACCACCCGGGTATCCCGCCGCATGTCTACATTATTGGTGAATCGCCAGAAAACATCCCCGAGGTAGTCTATGGGCATTTCGCCATCTAGGAGGAGAAGCACTTTAATGCCCCGGAAGGCAGGGTGCTGGGCTAATTTTTCTCCCAGCTTACGGCCGTGATGTTTTTGACTTTTGCGAAAGCTACCAACCCAGATGGGAATGCCCTTCTCAATCAGCTGGAGATTAGCTTGGAGGATTTCGGAGAAGTCGGGGCGCAGGGCTTCTGCGGAGAGGCGGGAGGGGTCTGGAGTAGGGTAGGCCAGGGGCGGGAAGAGCCGCTCTTCTGGGCCTTTTGGCGTGGCGTCGATGGCGAGCTTGCCACCAAAGGCCATCTGCGAACAGGCATGGTCCAACACATCCAGGGGCCCCTGCGAAAACACGATATCCGTCCGGAGGTCCGCATGTTCACAAGCCGCCCTGGCTACGGCCCAGTAGTCATGCACGGAGACGGACTTATCTACTACGACGACGATTTTGGTGAGCATGAGCTGGCCGGCGCCCCATAAAGCGTGCGCTACTTTGAGCCCCTGGCCCGGATAGCTTTTCTCAATGCTGACAAGGGCCATGTTGTGAAAGACTCCGTGAACCGGGAGATCCATATCTTGGATTTCAGGCATCATCGTGAGTCGGATAGGGGTGAGGAAGATTCTTTCCGTGGCTTTCCCGATCCAGGCATCTTCTTGCGGGGGTATCCCCACGATAGTCGCAGGGTAAATGGCGTCCTTGCGGTGGGTGATGGCTGTAACATGAAAAGCCGGATAATAGTCCGGCAGGGAGTAGTAGCCCGTATGGTCGCCGAATGGGCCTTCCAGTACGAGGGGCTCCTGGGGGTCCACATAGCCTTCTATGACGATGTCGGCGTCAGCGGGCACTTCTATGGGCTGCGTGACGCAGGAGACGAGGGGCACCGGCCGCCCCCGTAAAAACCCCGCCAGGATGTACTCATCCACGCCTTCTGGCAAGGGAGCCGTAGCCGCATACGCATACACCGGATCGCCACCTAAAACTATCGCTACGGGCATCTTCTGGCCGGTTTCTTTCCAGGCGTCGTAGTGGCGACGAGAAACTTTATGCAGTTGCCAATGAATGGCGGTAGTTTTTTCATCCAGGACCTGCACCCGGTACATACCTACATTGCGCTGGCGGGTGTGGGGATGGTATGTATGCACCACCGGAAGCGTAATATAATGTCCGCCATCCGCCGGCCAGCATTGCAGAATGGGCAGATGAAAAAGGTTGATGGCTTCGCCGGTGTGGACGACCTCCTGGCAGGGGGCCTTTCCCCGGTGACGGCGGGGCAGGAAGCCCGCCACCTGTGCCAGCGTTGGGAGCATCTGGAGTTTTTCCAGCAGGGAGGCCTTCGGGCTCAGGAGCTTGCTAAAAAGCGCTTGCATGCGCGTACTGATGGCATCCAGGTGGTTAGAACCCTTTGAATCACCTTCCACGCCTAATGCCAGCGCCATGCGCCGCTCCGAGCCATAGGCATTAATCAGCACTGGAAACGGTGTGCCCGTCTCCTCAAAAAGCAGGGCTGGCCCCTCTGCCTTCACGATGCGATCCGTAATCTCGGTAATCTCCAAAACCGGGCTGACAGGGGTACGAACCCGCTTCAGTTCGCCGTACTTCTCTAACTTTTCTACAAAAGCGCGCAGACCGGGCAGTCTTGACATCAGACTGCTAAACACAAATCCGCCTCAGGATAGCCGTTCGATGATCATCGCTGAGGCGCCCCCGCCGCCATTGCAGATGCCTATGGCGCCGTACCGGCCGCCTATATGAGAAAGCACATTCAGAAGCGTCACCAGGATGCGGGCGCCGCTGGCCCCGAGTGGATGCCCCAATGCGACAGCCCCACCGAAAATATTCAGCTTTTCATGTGGGATGCCCAAAAGTTTCTGATTAGCTAAGGCCACAGCGGAAAATGCTTCATTGATCTCAAAGGCGTCGACTTGGTCTATGGACAGTTGGGCTCGCTGGAGGGCTTTTTGGATGGCGTCGGTGGGGGCGATGGTGAACCACTCAGGCTGTCGGGCGGCATCAGCCCAGCTGACAATGCGTGCAAGGGGTTTGAGGTTGTGGGTCTTGAGGGCCTTTTCGCTGGCGACGAGGATGGCGGCCGCCCCGTCGTTGATTTTGGAGGCATTGGCGGCGGTGATGGTGCCATCGGGCTTGAAGGCCGGCTTGAGCGTGGGGATCTTCTCAAACTTCGCTCGGCCGGGCTCTTCGTCTTCTGTGACGAGGCCTTGGCTGGTTTGCACAGGCACGATCTCAGGGGCGAAGAGGCCTTCCTTCTGGGCTTTTTGGGCGCGCTGATAAGAGGTAATGGCGTACGCATCCTGCATTTCGCGGGTGAGGTGGTAGGTGGTAGCACAGGTTTCGGTGAGGGTACCCATCGTCAGGCCGCAAAAGGCATCTTCCAGGCCGTCTCGTAAAATCGCATCCACGATGGAACTATGGCCGAAGCGCTGACCGATGCGGTGGTTAGGCACATAGAAAGGCGCCTGGCTCATGCTCTCCATGCCACCAGCCGCAATCAGATCGGCTTCGCCCAGGGCAATCGTCTGCGCCGCCAGCATGACGGCTTTGAGGCCGGAGGCACAGACCTTATTGATGGTAGTAGTGGGGACGGTAGGGGGAAGCCCCGCCCTAAGCGCTACTTGGGTGGCTGGTGCCTGCCCGACATTGGCTGAGAGGACATTCCCGAAATACACTTCTTCGATAGCGTCAGGCGGGACATTACCCGCTTCCAGGGCGGCTTTGAGGGCGGTGGCGCCGAGATCCGTGGCTTTGATTTCGGCGAGTTTACCGTGGAAGCTCCCAATAGGGGTGCGCTTGGCCGCAACGATATAAGCCGAAGGCATGAGGCAAAAGTAAGACTAACTGGGAGAGGTTGGGGCAGTCGTGACGCCTGGAGGTGGAAGAAAACGCCCATGCTAATGGGCACCTGCCTATAGCCCGTCGTATCTTTGTCAGATGCAAGTCCGAGCCTGGCAATATGCGCGGGAGGAGCTCTTCAATGTGCACTTTTACACTTGGCTATCGCAAGAGATAAAAGTACCTGCCTTGCGAGAAATCTTGAGAAATTTTGCGGCGGAGGAGCGGCGGCACTATGACTTCTGGCGAGAATATCTGGGAAAAGAGACAGGTTATAGTGGGATCCGTCTGTGGTGGTATAAGGTTCTGGTATGGCTGCTAGGGCCGACTTTTGTGATAAAACTTTTAGAGCGAGGCGAGCATAGGACCATAGCAGAATATCGCAGTTTGGCAGAAAAGCTACCGCCCTCTCAACTAGAAGCCCTTCTATCTCTGATAGAAGATGAAGAAAAGCATGAGGAGGCCTTTATGGCGGCGATAGGGGAGGCGGAGCCGCGGGTGCGATATGTGGGGTTTATTGTGCTGGGGCTGTCGGATGCGATTATTGAGGTGACGGGGGTGCATGCGGGCTTTTTGGGGGTATCGCATCGGCCGCTGGTGGCTGGGATAGCCGGGCTGATTGTAGGCTTTGCAGCTTCTATCTCCATGGCGTCGGCGGCCTACCTGCAAGCTAAGCAGAACCACGCCGTCTCTGCCCCGCGTTCTGCCCTATATACGGGGGTGTCGTATCTCTTAGCCGTGGTGGGGCTGGCTTTGCCCTACTTCTTCACCCAGCGAATGGCTTGGGCTTTCTGGCTGTCTGTGGCCGTGGCTGTGCTCCTCATTTTGGCTTTTGTCTATTACAGCTGCGTGTTATTTGAGCGCAATTTTCGCACGGAGGCCATAGAAAGTATAGCTGTTTTGGGAGGTACGACGATTTTGTCGTATGGTTTTGGAGAGCTTCTTCGGTGGCTTTTTCCAGAGGCGGCTATCGGTTAAGGGCGTAGAATACAAAAGGGAGGTTGGGAATAGAGCGGACTTGGGCCGGGCTTCCTACTTTTGCCGGGATATGCGCAAAGGGCTTTGGCTGCTTTTCGGGCTGGGCCTGGCTCAGCAATATTACCCCTATGCCACGGGCATTTCGGCCGGGGTATTGGGAGCTCAGATGAATCCCGCTTTTATTGCGGATAGCCGGTATCGCTTCGACCTTCTCTTTGGGGGACTCAGCCTTAATCTCACCAATAACTACGTGGGGATCAAACGAAAATTCCTTACCGACGCGATTCGTGGGCAGTTAGATGATACATCCGACTTTCGGCGGGCGTACCTGGAGGATGATTATCTGAATCCGAGCCTTAAGCAGGTGCGTTTTGAGCAGCAGGTGCTTTTGCCGAGTTTTTTACTCACCTTAGGGCGCCGTTCTGCTATTGCGCTCAATCTCCGGATGCGTAGCCGTTTCAGCGTCAATAACGTCGATCATCGCTTGGCTAAGCTCGTCTATGAAGACCTTGTCTACCCGCCCTACTGGAATACCTGGATTGAAGGGCAGGATTTGAGCTTTCAGTACGTTACCTACTATGATATCGCGCTCACCTATGCGCGGGTCCTCCTCAATAGGGGCCCGCACTTTCTCAAGGGTGGACTGACCTTGAAGTATCTGCATGGCGTATACGGGGCGTACTTTTATGTGGATAAGTTTCGTTTCCGCTATCAGTTTTACAACGATGACACGCTGGCTATTGAACCGGGCTCACGCTTTTATTGGGGCCACGCGGCGAACTTCGACTATGACATTTACAATAAGATCGTAGAGCGACCCTTTGATAATCAAACCCGCTTTTCTTTGGGGGGGGACATTGGACTGGTGTATGAGTTCCGGCCGCGATTTGAAAAGTATCTCTATGACATGGATGGCGAGGTGGGCTTGGAGCGGCGCGACCGGGAAAAGTACCTCTTCCGGGTAGCGGCTGCCGTCATGGATATCCGCTCGCGCATGCGCTTTGCCAAAGGCCCCCTCAGTAATGCTATTGAAATCACGCCAAACAACCTCAATAACACCCTTCACGAATGGTATCTCCGCCCGGTGAAATTCTCCTCTGTCAGCGATTTCAATGACACGCTGCGTAGGCGCTTTGGTATCGCCGACTCTAACCCGGACTTCATCCTGGTAATGCCCACCCTACTCAACCTCAATCTGGACTGGCATATAGCCGGTCCCCTGTACCTCGGGGGGATGGCCACCTTCCCGTTCGGGAAAAAGGTGGAGAATCTGCGTGCACCACGCACGTATACGATCTACCCCCGTATTGAGACGCCTTATGCGGCGATTGGAGTACCCTTCACAGTCAATGACCTGGGAGAAAGGCTTTGGGGTTTGGCTATCAAGCTGGGACCGTTTGTGGTGGGAACTAATAGCTTCGGATGGCTTTTGGGCCAGAAGGTCACGCGCACGGCGGACTTTTACTTCATGCTTAAGTCTGGGATCCCTTATCGCAGACCGAAAGACCGGGATAAAGACGGCGTGTCGGATAAACGAGACCTGTGTCGGGAGGTGCCTGGGGTGTGGGCCTTCCAAGGGTGTCCCGACACCGATGGCGATCATATTCCGGATAAGGAGGACCAATGTCCGCTGGAACCAGGCGTGGCGAAGTTTTCCGGCTGTCCAGACACCGACAATGACGACATTTCCGACAAAGAAGACAAATGCCCCACCGAAGCCGGTTTAGCGAAGTTTGGGGGCTGTCCAGACCGGGATGGGGATGACATCCCGGATAAGGAAGATGCCTGTCCGGATGAAGCAGGCTTAGCCCAGTTCAAGGGCTGTCCAGACCGGGATGGGGATGGTATTCCAGATAAAGAAGACGCCTGCCCTGACCAGAAGGGGTTGCCACAGTTTGCTGGGTGTCCAGATAGTGACGGCGACGGTGTCCCAGACAAAGAAGACGAATGTCCGACACAGGCTGGTCTGATAGCCTTCAAAGGCTGCCCGGATAGCGACGGGGATGGTATTCCCGATAAGGATGATGCGTGCCCCACCAAACCTGGGCCGATGGCTTATCAGGGTTGCCCGGATAGTGACGGCGACGGCTTGGCGGACAATGTTGATAAATGCCCTGACCGCCCCGGACCCGCCGAAAATAAAGGCTGCCCCTACGAGGACCAGGACAACGACGGTGTGCCCGACAAAGAAGACGATTGTCCCTTCACGCCGGGCACTCGAGCCAACCGCGGCTGCCCGGAAATCCCCAAAGAACAAAAACGTATCCTCGACCTTGCCTTCAAAAACTTAGAGTTTGAAACCGCGAAGGCTATCATTCGGGAAAAATCTCTCCCCTATCTCGATACGCTGGCTCAGCTTCTCATAGATAACCCTACCTACAAGCTCAAAATCTCCGGTCATACGGATAACCAGGGCAAGCTGGAATACAACATGCAGCTCTCCAAAGCGCGGGCAGAGGCCGTGCGCAACTACTTAGTATCCAAGGGCGTATCGGCTGATAGGTTTATTGTGGAATACTTCGGGCCGCTGCGGCCTATCGCCTCTAACGCGACGCCCGAGGGTCGGGCACGCAACCGCCGGGTGGAAATGAAGATCGTTTTTGAGTAGAGCGTCTCAAGATGTAGGGCCTTTCCCGTAAAGCGGGTATCGGCCCCTTAGGCCGAGGTGTCTGTGGGCGGGTGGTGCCTTTGGCGCCACCTGCCCACGCCTCGGAGGTAAGCTACCTCCCACGAAAAAACAAGCGGGTGTATGCCCTTTGGGTAGCGCAAGCAAATCAAAGCCCCTGCATCAGTCGGTGCAGCGCAGGTAAATCAGATCCCCTCAGGCGCTTATGCGGATGACTTCTAACGCTGGAAAGAGGTCTTTTCCTCGCCGTTCTTCTACATCGGTTACAAACACCTGGGCGGCTTCGGTGCTCAGGCGTCCCAGGGCAGCGAGGTGAAGACTATCTAACTTCTCGCCCAGATCGTCTAAAAGGAGGAGAGGCTTACGGTGTAGGAGCTGATTGAAGAGGCGAACTTCGGCCCAGCGCAGCGCGATGAGGAGCCATTTTTTCTGGCCTTCGGAGGTATAGCCGCGTGCCGGCCGCCCCGCAAAAAGCACCTGAAAATCCTCTGTATGAGGACCGATGAGGGTCCGTCGCCGGCGCAACTCTTCTTTGCGTAGTTGGTGCCACTTCGTTTCCCAGGCTTCTCGGGAGGGCGTGGCGGTGGAGGCTTTATACCTCAGGTCGATTTCCACGGGCAGATTTTCAATGGTGTGGGTAGCTTGCAGGAGAGGTTTTAGGGTTTGGACCAGCCACAGGCGTTTTTCTTGGATGAGGAGGCCGGCTTCCAATAGGGGACGTTCCCAGAGCTGGAGGGCTTCTAAGGTAGGGGGCGGTTCGGTAGCGAGGAGAGCGTTTCGCTGGGCGAGGGCGCGTTCGTAGGTGAGGAGGGCTTCCAGATAGTCCGGAAAGAGCTGGGCGAGGAGTCTATCGGCCCATCGGCGGCGCATGGCAGCAGGGCCTTCTATCCACTCGGTATCGCCGGGGCGGAAAGTGATGAGGGGTAGGCGCCCCACCCAGAGCCGTAAAGGCCGTACTACCTCCCCCTGAAAGAAAACCTCTGTCCCCTGCCCCTTTTCGTAACGTATCTCCACGACGCCTTCTGCGAGAAGGCCGCGGAGCCGATAGCCGCTTTTCCCCCAGTAGATCATTTCCGCATCGCTTCCGAAGCCCCGTAGCAGGGCTATTTTGGAGAGGGCTTCTAAGATGGTGGTTTTACCGGCGCCATTAGGCCCCACCAGCAAAGCCCCCCTTTCTCCAAAATGCCACAAACCCTTCTCATAACACCGAAAGCTCGTTACCTCTAAACCCCGGATGAGCACACGTGCCTTTGTATCTTTGTGTGATGGCAAAGGTAAAGGCGAATGCGGCGGCAACTACTTCTTTGTACGATCGCGAGACGCTCCTGACCTGGTATCGGCAGATGCTGGCCGTCCGCCGCATGGAGGAAAAAGCTTCCCAGCTTTATACCCAGCAGAAAATTCGCGGTTTTTTGCATTTATACATCGGCCAAGAGGCTACGGGTGTAGGTATTGAGGCCGCCATCCGAAAAGAAGACTACCTCATCACTGGCTATCGTGAGCATGGCAATGCTTATTTACGGGGTATTCCCATGCGCGAGATCATAGCCGAGCTTATGGGTAAAGCTACCGGCTGCTCTAAGGGCAAGGGCGGCTCTATGCACATGTTTTCCAAGGCGCATCGTTTTTTAGGAGGGCATGGGATTGTGGGGGGGCAGATCGGTATCGGTACCGGCGTCGCCTTTGCCATCAAGTATCGGGGGGAAGATCTGATTAGCGTGACGATGTTTGGGGATGGGGCCGCCCGGCAGGGCATGCTTCACGAGGCTTTCAACATGGCCATGCTCTGGAAGCTCCCCGTCCTCTACATCTGCGAAAACAACCAGTACGCTATGGGTACTTCCGTCAGCCGCTCCTCCAATGTCACGGAGATATATCGGCTGGCCTGTGCCTATGACATGCCCGCTAAGCGGGTAGATGGTATGAATGTCTTTTCTGTTTATGAGGCTGTTAAAGAAGCAGCTCAGCACTGCCGAAGCGGAAACGGACCGTTCTTTTTAGAGATTCTGACCTATCGATATCGTGGGCACTCTATGTCAGACCCTGCCAAATACCGCACGCGGGAGGAAGTGGAAAAATACAAGGCGCAGGACCCCATTCTACAGCTTCAGAGCTACCTGTACGAGCATAACTTGGTCAGCAATGCGGAGTTAGATGCGATAGAGGCGTCCGTGGCGCAGGAGGTGGCGGAGGCGGTGGCGTTTGCGGAGGAGAGTCCCTTCCCGCCGGCGGAGGCGCTCTATGAAGACGTGTATGTGC
>JAPYWM010000072.1 GCA_028276345.1 Sphingobacterium sp. | reverse complement strand
AAAATACCCATATCGGCAGCGTAAAGCCCGCCTTTCGGAGGGCGAGCCCCTCGGGAATGAAAGCTACGGCTGCTCCGGCTACGCCCTGTCGCGCTAAAAATGCACTGATCACAGCCCCGCCCTGCCCATAGGCCTCGGCTTTCAGGACGGCGACAATTCGGGTGTGCGGGGGGAGGGCAGCCCGTAATCGGCGGA
Source organism: Sphingobacterium sp. (assembly GCA_028276345.1). Lineage (GTDB taxonomy): Bacteria > Bacteroidota > Bacteroidia > SpSt-205 > SpSt-205 > JAPYWM01. Next base: position 6,547 of record JAPYWM010000072.1, on the reverse strand, counting down.
GATTGGCCTGCATGGCCGATAAATCCACGCGCAGCATCGGTCCGACCGTTCGCCCCAAAAGCACCGGCAAAACCCGCTCAAAAAGCCGATACCGATGTCCGCCCTTCAATAGGATCGCTTCCCCTGCCCAAGTTCCCCGCCGCAAGAAATCCTCTACATCGGCATACTGCTGTCCCCACTTGTAAGGGGCCCATTCCGAGCCGATCAAGTGCACCGCCTGCGGCGAAAAATGCCTCTGAAGCTGCTCCACCACGGGCCCATGCGCTTGCACTGTATACGGCGAAAGCCCCCCAAAAATCACCACCTTGCGCGCAAAAGGCATCTGCGCAAACTCCTCTAAAACCTCCACCGCCGAAGCGGTATCCCCGTGATAACTGTCATTGAGCAGGTACCGCCCACCTCCAAGCTGAAGCCATTCCCGCCGATGCGGTAAAGGCGAAAGATAAGCTACTTTCTGGGCCACTTCCCCCGGCGAAACGCCCAGTAAAACAGCCGCTGCTGCTGCTATCAGCGCATTTTGCCGCGCTATCGGACGCTCATCGGGGAGTACCACCTCTTGAAGCTCCCCCTCCAGCGGTCGCCACCGGACTATGCGCCCTTCCTCCGCTTCTACCCGAAAGTCAGCCTGCTTTCCCGGACCTACCCAGTACCACCGCTTGCCCAGGCCGGTTAGCCGATGCCTTAGTGCCTCGTCTTCCCAAGCGATGACCCATTCGCATGGCGAGAGGAGGGGCTCGTAAGCAGAGAGGAGCTTATCTATGGCACCGAAGGTTTGAATATGTCCCGGTGTAAGGGGAGTCCAGATGGCATACCGGGGCCGTATGAGCGCAGCCCGGGGAGGCATTTCCTCCGCCCCGGAGATCGCTACTTCTACAAGCCCCAGCTGCGCCTCAGGCGAAAAGCTCAGGATACTGAGCGGTATCCCTAACCGGCTATTGAAGCTCTGCGGACTCCGAACTACCCCCCACGGGTCTAAAAGCTGGTAAAGCCACTCTTTTATCCAAGTTTTGCCCGCTCCGCCGGTAATGGCTAAGAGGGGATAGTGCAGTTCGTTGCGCCAGGCGGTAGCCCAGCTGTAGAGCGCGTCCCAGGTGCTTTTCACCACCCAGCCGGGGAAAGGAAGCGCTTTTTCCATGAGGGCAGCGGAAGCACCTCGAGCCAGCGCCTCACCGATAAACGCATGGCCATCCCGCACGCCCCGTAGCGCTAAAAAGAGCGTTTCGCCGCCGCCATGCATCAGCCGGCTGTCCCAGGTGAGGTTGTTTATGATGCGGGGCGGGGTGTAGCTGCCTTTCAGGAGGCCGGCTTCTTTCCAGACGGCTTCCAAGCGCTCCGCTTCCCATGTTTTGGCCAGTCGTAGCATATTAGAGCCACAGAACGGCTATATCATACAGGGCATGGGCCCATGCCGCTATGGCGAAGCCCCGGAGGATGTAGATTCCACTCATCACCATGCCGAAAGCCCCCCGATACCAGAAAGCATACCAGCTAAAGGGCTCATTCAGAAAATGAAGCCCCGAGAAAATCCCCGCCGATACGATCCAGCTCACTATGACGTGCAGATAAGTGGCTTTGTGATACCGTAGGCCGGTGAAAAGCCATAGCAGCCCCTCCACGAGTAGCACCCGAAAGAATAGCTCCTCATAGAATCCAGCGCCTAAGCATAGGGCCAGCGCATGTAGCGCCTCGACCGGCACGTTCAGCTGGGCTGCTGGCGTCAGGACCGACTGCATTACCAGCGGCAAAAGCCACCATGTCGCATACGCCCACACCGCACTTTCTACCAGCATCAGCCCAAAGACCCACGCATAAAGTCTCTGCCGATCCCGCCGAATTAAGTACACATACGCCAGCCCCAGGAAGGCTACCCCTACCGACAATAGCCAGTGATACGGCGCTATCCGAGAAAAAATCCACTGCAGCCACAGGTCTATGAGATTGCGTCCTACTGAGGCCCCTTGTGGTGCTAACCAGAGTAGGCCTTCATACCCCGCCAGCAGTATTACCCCCAGAAAGTAGTTGTACGCCGGACTATGGGAGGCTTTCCAATACCCCAGCATATCTCATGGCCCTGGCTCTGCCGAAACCACCTCTGCTTCTATGCTGGCCGTACCCCCTACCATGTAGTCCAGTTTCTTTTCCCAGTGGCCATAGGGTAGTATTTCTGGCACCTGTAAGGTTTCTGTCTTTTTCACTTTTCCCTCCTTACTGAGGAGGCGCAAGGTAATCTGCACGTTCTGCCAGCTCCTTGCAGACGAGTTAGATACAACCAAGACGGCTTTTACTTGGAGGATGCCATACTTTTTGAAGTCCTGAACGTCGGCTTTCAAGGCCTCCCGGAAGGAGGAAGTAGGGTCAGAGGCTTGGGCTGGGATATTATCTGGCGAAGGGGCTGGTTCAGACGCAGGGGCAGTCGTGGAAGACTTTTTAGCGGACGTAGCGGGCGCCTGCGAAGAACGCTTTGAACTTTCCGGAGCCTTTGTAGGAGCGGGCTGGTTTTGCTTCACTTCCGGAACCATCGCTTGAGGGGTCGATGGGGTAGAGAGGGTCTCGGCTGGCGAGAGGGTGTCCTGCGCAGCCCAAGCGAGGGTATCTATGACCTGCGTCGTATCTTCGGCTGGGGGTTGAGAGGCCTTAGCGGAGCGAAACCACCAGAAGAGGCCGCCTACGAGTAAGAGCAAGGTAGCCCCGGCGACAACCGCCAGGCTCCATCGCCTCCATCCTGGTGCCTGGGTCGCATAAGGTGGAGCTGGTAGTATTTCCGTGGCGGGCAAAGCTGAAACCGTCTCCCCCGCAAAGGCTCTCTCAAAAGCTTCCTCAAACTCCTCACAGGAAGGGAAGCGGTGCTCAGGACTTTTTTCTGTGGCATGCAGGACAACCTCTAAGAGCTTCTGCGGAATCGTAGCAGGTGGATGACTAAAATCAAAGAGCGGTTCTCGCACGATCCGCAGGCTAATCTCAAAGTCGCCTAATTCCGGGTCATAGGGCGGCTTGCCCGTGAGCATCTCAAATAGCACCACCCCCAGCGAATAAATATCCGAGCGGGCATCCAGGTTTTTTTCGCCTTTGACCTGTTCGGGACTCATGTACATCAGGGTTCCCACGCGCATGCCGGTGCGGGTCTGGCTGTGATCGGAAGAGAGAATCTTTGCCACGCCAAAGTCCAGGATTTTTACTTGCCCTTCGGGCGTGATGATGATATTAGAGGGTTTGATGTCCCGGTGGATGATGCCCTTGCTGTGTGCGTAAGCAAAGGCATCCAGGATTTGGTGGAAGTACTTGCGGATACTTTCTAAGGGGAGGGGGCCGGCCTTGAGGATTTCGGAGAGCGGTTTGCCCTCCACATACTCCATTACCAGGTAGAGGGCGTCCGGCTCCTCAATGTAGTCATAAAGCGTAACGATATTCGGATGGGAGAGGCGGGCCAGCACACTGGCTTCGGCAGCGAAACGTTCCCGCACTTCCGGCTCCTGCGCGAGATAGGGGCTAATCGCCTTTATCGCTACTAAGCGGTCCAGTTTTTTCTGACGGGCGAGATAGACCACCCCCATGCCGCCCTGGCCCAGCGTCTGCAAAATCTCATACCGCTCTAAGTAAGGCACCTGCATACGCTATGCAGTGGGTGAAAGAAGGCTCTGGCGGAGTGTCTGAATGGCCAGCTCCAGGTGGGTTTTTTCGCTGCCCCAGCCCCAGGAGAGCCGAATCGCTCGCATAGCGGCTTCCGCTGGCAGCCCTAAGGCTTCCAAAACATGTGACGGGTGCCCACTCCCCGATGCACACGCAGAGGTGCCCGATGCACATACCCCCGCTAAATCTAAATGCACCAAAAGCAGATCATCCGCCTTCTCTGGCGGAAGGTAAAAGTTCAAAATCCCCGGATGGCTTCCTCCTGGGCTGGGATCGCCGTTGATGCGCGCCTCAGGCAGGAGACTCTGCAAAAGAGAAAGCGCTTCAGCCTTAAGGGTAGAGAGATGCTTAAGGTAAGCGTGTTTCTGCTTGTAGGCTTTTTGGAGGGCGAAGGCCATCCCTACGATGCTGGCTATATTTTCTGTGCCGGCCCGCTGCCCCCGCTCCTGCGCACCCCCGGTGATAAGACTCTTGATAGGCCGCCGCCGATAGATAAATCCTACGCCCTTCGGCCCGTAAAACTTATGCGCCGACGCCGCTATAAAGTCCACCGGCCATTCATCTACGCGCACCCATCCCAATCCCATCACCTGCACCGTATCGCAGTGATACAGCGCCCCATACTGCTGGCAGAGCGCAGCTATCTCTCTTACTGGCTGCAGGGTCCCAATCTCATTATTAGCGTACATCACGCTTACCAGCGCCTTTGGGTGTTTTTTGAGAAGCTCCTCCAAGTGATTGAGATTTATTCGCCCATAGGTGTCAATAGCTATGGGGTGAGCTTCTATTTTTCCCTGGTGAACCAAGTCCTCTATGGTGTGTAGGACAGCGTGATGCTCGGTGGGGTTGAAGAGGATTGTAGATATATTGAAGGTATCTATGGCCTTGCGGAGGGCATGGTTGTCGGCTTCGGTGCCGCCGCTGGTGAAAACGATCTCGCCTGGGGCCGCCCCCAAGAGGTCGGCTATGGTTTGGCGGGCTTCTTCCAGCGCCGTGCGTAAAAATCGTCCTGCCGCATGCGTAGAAGAAGGATTCCCCACCGCCTCTAAATACGGACGCATGACTTCTAAAACTTCGGGATCCAGCGGTGCCGATGCCGCATAGTCTAAATACACTATCCTCGGGGGCATCCGTACAAAGTTACGATAGTAAAGCCTGCTCCGCTTCTTAGACTGGCTCTCTGAAAAAAAGATAGACGAGTTTTTGGGAGCTGAGCCGACTGCGTTTTTCTACCGGCCTGCTCTGGCTTTTGGAGGGAATTGCGCCTTCACGCTTTCCTTGAGGAGGCAGGTCATGCTGGTTATGCGGCTGATGGACATCCCCACCAGCCAATAACTTTGCCCCGGTATGAAAATGCCTTTCTCCAATCTTGTTTCCGCGCTTACTTCCGCGTCTAAGTGGCTCAATCGCCCGTCTGTTCCAAGGCTCCTGGCCTGGCTAACATGGATAGCCGGGATGGTCATAACAGCCCTGGTCACCTTTCCGAATCACTATAACTTTCGGACTTACGGGTATGATGCGGGTTATGTCTTGGGCATGTTTGAGAATATCTCCCGGGGTAACTTTTTAGGAACGGTATATTACTCGGGAGAGGTACCGCATATTTTTTATGCAGTCTACATTTTAGGGCTTCCATTTTACTGGTTGGGTGGGATATGGGGTGTTTTAGCTTATCAGTGGCTGGGTATTGGCGTGGGAGCGTGGGGCATATACGCTTATGCGCGGCGGAAAATCGGAAACCTCGCCTGGCTTTCCATGCTGCACTACTGGGGAATGTGGGGCGTTTACAGCGCCCTTGCCTATGATGTCCATCCCGAAATCCTGGGTCCTTGCCTTGTCCCCTGGATATTCTACGCACTCGAAACAAAAAAGAGATTCCTCCTATACGTCCTGACCCTCGTGGCTCTATTCTCAAAACATACCATCTCCATCTGGCTCGTATTCGTCTTTATTTTCCTGTACTTGTATCATAAAAAGGATGATCTGCTTAGGCGTTATTCCCTTTATATGCTCTTGACAAGTATCATTGCAGTTATCATCTCATTTCTTTTGAATGCGTATTTCGAAAAATACTTTCATTCTCTATCTCGCTTCTCGGCCATGTATCGGTATTTATGGTCTGACAATCCCTTGAATCCCACCCACTATGCCGAGACGACTGGCCAGAAGGTTAAGTATTTGATTAAGAACTGGTACTATATGTGGGCTTTTTTGTGGGAATCCCCTTATTGTGATCCAGCCTATGTAGGTATAAAGTCGGAAACCTATCTCTCTGTCATTTTATCTGGTGGATGGGCTTTTGTATGGATGCCACTGCTACTTATTCCCATTATCCCGATTGTGTTATATAAAAGCTTGGCTTATGACTACCAGATTTGGGGAACATTATTTCACTATAGCATGGAGTATGCTGTTTATATTCCATTAGCTTTGGCTATCTGGTTGGCTCAGGTGCCTAAAAATAGAAGGGCTCTTCTGGCGGTGGTAGTAGCCCTTATGACGCATGTTTGGAATCTATATCTTATGAAGAATAGAGTTTCAAAGTGGTATTCCCCAGAACAGATGTTATGGCATAAGTGGGTACATTATGTTTCGCCTTATAGGTACAAAGAAATACATGAGGGTCTGGCTATCATACCAGATACAAGTTATGTTATGGCGGTGAGCCGACTCCTTCCGCATTTACCCCCCCGGCCTGGGCGGCAATTTCATATAGGCTATTGCGAGGGGGTGGGTGAGGAGAGCCCCGTTTGTATTGATCCTCGTACGGAGTACATTGCTCTTTTACGTGGCGAGACTAACCCATGGCCTGTGGGAATCAAAGATTACGAGGCGCTTATAGACTATCTTAGCCACTCTCCGAAATGGCGGCTCATTTATGACAAAGACGAGCTTCTGATTTTCCGAAGAGTTATAAGTC
>JAPYWM010000071.1 GCA_028276345.1 Sphingobacterium sp. | reverse complement strand
TGCCCGAGCTTTTCTAAGAATGGCCAGACCATGCCGCCCACGCAAGCATCTACATGGAGCCAGAGGTTGTGCCGGCGAGCCAGGGACGCTATGGCCGGAATGGGGTCCATTATCCCGTGCGGGTACGACGGCGCCGAGCCAATGAGGAGGATTGTCCGCTCCGAAATCGCCGCCTCCATGGCCTCCACATCGGCCGCGCCATTGGCATCTGTGGGCGTGTGAATGACTTTGAGGCCCAGGTAGTGCGCCGCCTTGTCAATAGCCGGATGGGCGGAAATAGGCGCTACGACTTCCATCTGGGAGAGGTATGGCCGCTGCTGCACCGCATAATCCCGCGCTGCTTTGAGCGCCAGAAAGAGGCTCTCCGTCCCCCCACTGGTCATCGTGCCGCCGCCGCCCTCAGGCCTGTGCACGAGGCCGCCCACGATCTCCACCACTTCCCGCTCCATCTGCCGCAGGCTGGGGAAGGCCATGGGGTTGAGGGCATTTTCCGCAATGTAGAAGCCGTAAACCTTCTGAACAAGGTCGTGCAGCTCCGGACTGTGGTAATAGACCAAGCTCCAGGCCCGGCTTCCGAGGGCATCGACGTCATGCTGTTTGCGGCGGTGGATTTCCGATAGGATAGCCTCGGGCTCTTGGCCGTGGGGGGGCAGGTGATAGGAACCCATAGGCGGTCAAAGTTAGGGTTTGTAGCAGATACAGGCAAAAAGCTTTTGCCGGGACTGCTAAGAAAACGCTCCGTTCAAGGGAAACGTTTGTCTCAGGCTGGCATTATGTCTGGACGCCCCTCTCCCCTCACAAGGCCGCCACTGTACCCCTTTCCTGTACGTACGACAATACCACCTCAGCCGCATACGCAAGCTCCTCAGGGCGGCTGGCAAGGGTAGGCAGGATATAGGCCACAGACCCCAGCGGCCGCAGGTAAACGCCCCGACTTATTGCATAGGCTTTGAGGTGGTGGCGGTGTTCCGCTATGTAGCCTGGCGTGCCGGGTAGGTCTATGGCCAGGACCAGCCCCGTGTGGCGCACGGTATGAGGCGGCAGGAGCTGGCGAAGCTTGTCGGCTAAGGTGGCCTGTGCCTGCACCAGCTCATGGAGTTTTTGGGGGGTTTCGGGCCGCTCCCACAGCTCTAAGTTCGCTACGGCGGCGGCGCAGGCGATAGGATTGCCGGTGTAAGAGTGGCCATGATAAAAGGTGCGCAGGGGGTCTTTCCCCCGAAAAGCTTCGAAGACGTGCGCAGCGGCCAGGGTCAGCCCCAGCGGCAGAAAGCCCCCCGTGACCCCCTTGGAGAGGCACAGGAGGTCGGGTTTCTCCTGGCACTGGTCAGTGGCTAAAAAGCTACCCGTCCGCCCAAAGCCCGTGAAGACTTCATCTGCAATCACCAGGCCCCCAGCCTTGCGCACGGCTCGGGCGATCGCGTCCCACGCCGCCGGGGTATATGACCGCATGCCCGCCACCCCCTGGAGAATTGGCTCCCCAATAAAGCCAATAATATCGGGGTCGTTTTCTATCTCGGCGAGGGCAGCCTGAAAGCGCGCTTCATTTTCCGGGCTGGGGAAGGGCAAAAACTTCACTTCAAAGAGGAACGGTTCAAACGGCCGGGTAAAAAGGTCTCGCGCCGAGGCGGCCATGGCGCCGAAGGTATCCCCGTGGTAGGCGCCTTCCAGCGCTAAGAGGGTCTTGCGGGGCCGCCCCTGGTTGAAAAAGTACTGAATGGCGATCTTGATGGCAACTTCGGTGGCGGTGGAGCCATTGTCGGAAAAGAATACATAGGGTAGGCCGGTTTTCTGGCTGAGTTTTTCGGCGAGGATTTCGGCGGGGGGGTGGATGAGGTCGCCAAAGAGCACGTGGTCCAGGGTAGCGGCCTGTCGGGCGATGGCCTCGGCGATGTAGGGGTGGGCATGGCCGTGGACGGTGACCCACCAGGCGCAGGTGCCGTCCCAGAGGCTACGGCCGTCGTCGATGTAGAGGTAGGCGCCTTGTGCTCGTACGATGCGGAGGGGCGGCGGCGTCTCGTCGTGGTGGGGCGTGAAGGGGCGCCAGATGGGCATCCCTCAGGCTTTTAGGCCAAGTTCTCGGAGACGCTCTTCTAAGAAGGCTTCCGCCGTAATGTCCGGATAGGCCTTCGGCCGGGAGGGCGTGATGCAGGAAGGCAGGCATGCTAAGCTCACCTCCGGCCGCGGATGCAGGAAAAACGGCACCGAAAAGCGCGGCAGATGCCGTTTCTCAGGCGGCGGAAGCACCACCCGGTGCGTGGTACTACGAAGGTAATTATTCGTCAGGCGCTCCAGCATATCCCCTACATTCACCACCATTTCGTTGGGGGCTACGCGCGGGGAGAGCCAGCTGCCCTGCCGGGTTAGTACTTCCAGACCTTCCGCACTCGCCCCAATCAAAAGCGTGATGAGGTTGATGTCTTCATGTTCGGCGGCTCGGGTGGCCCCTTCTGGGATAGGCTGATCAGGTGGCAAGGGATAATAATGCAAAAGCCTTAGCAAACTGGGGCCATTTCGGATGCGGCTGTCAAAGTAATCCTCTTCCAGGTCTAAGTAGAGCGCGATAGCCCGTAATAGCGCCTGCCCCGTCTGGAAAAACTTCTCGTAGGCGGCTTGGACGACCTCCTTGAAGCCGGGTACTTCGGTAGGCCAGACATTTTTGGGGAGGCGGTGATAGAGGGGGTCGGTCGGGTCGGTGATCTCGGGGCCGACGTGAAAAAACTCCTTCAAGTCGGGCACGGCGCGGTCCTTAGCGTGCTCAAGATTTTTCGGGGTGTAGCCCCGCTGCCCAGCCGTGCCCGGAACGACATACCGGGCCTTCACTTCATCGGGAAGGCGGAAAAAAGCTTCTACCTTTTCATACAGGGCCGCTTGCAGGTCCGGCGGCACAGCGTGATTCTGAATAATCACAAATCCGATATCGTGGAAGGCCTGACCCAATGTCTCAATGAACCGGCTCCGGTCCTGCGGGGTGCCCTCGGTGAAGAGGCGCAAGTCAGCCACTAAGAGGTTTTGCATACCTTTGCTAAGGTACGAAACTATACGAAAAGGCGCCGTAGTTCAATCGGATAGAACGGGAGTTTCCTAAACTCCAAATGCGGGTTCGAGTCCCGCCGGGGCCACAAGCGGATGTGGCGGAATTGGCAGACGCGCTGGACTTAGGATCCAGTCCCGAAAGGGGTTGAGGGTTCGAGTCCCTCCATCCGCACGTGAGCGTAACTTTTGTGAAGCCCTACGTAGCAGAGGGGCGGATAGAGATTCCAGTGGAGAAGTACGGACCTACATACAAGGAGAACCTCCGGGCGCTGCGTCGAGCGGCGCAGCTGCCGGGCTTTCGGCCTGGGCATGTGCCTACGGAATACATCCGCAGCCGCTTCGGCAAAGAAACCCTGGAAAGGGTGCTAACGGAAATATTCCGGGAGGAGCTGGATCGGACGCTCTCGGGAAGGCCGCAAATTGGAATCCCCTTCATCAAGCGGGAGCCGGCTGAGCTTGTCCCAGAGCCGCCCTATCCGGACTACGCCTTTAACTTCAAGGCCTTGGTACGGCCGGCGGAGCCCCTGCGCTTTCAGGGTGCGCTGCCACCGCGTTACACCCACGAAACTGCCCATGAGGAAATAGCGCTCTTTCAGCGCTACATCCGAATGCTCATGGGCGAGCGGCAGTCCCTGCCCGAAGTGCCTGCTGAGCTGCCTGCAGACAGCGAGCTTTACGTCAAGCTCTCCCTTCCTCTTCCCGGCGAAGAGATAGTGAGTTTTTCGTGGGTGAGCTTTATCGCCCCTTTTCCCTATACGTACTTGGCCGGGAAAAAAGTCGGTGACGAGTTTGAGCTACCCCCCTCCCACCTTATGCCGTATGTTGAAGCGATTCGAGCCGTGGTGCCGGACTTTTCGCCGCTGAGCATGGAGAAAGCCACCGTGCAAGTGCGCGCCGTAAATGCCTTTACGCCCGTATCGGATGAAAAACTGGCCGAAATATTCAAGCTCCCTGAACTAAATGAGGAGTTTTGGCGTACCCTCTTAGCGCGCGAGGTGGACCGCATCCTGGACAGCCTCAACCTCCACACCTACCGGCATACCCTCCTCCACGCCGTGGGCATAGAAGTTCCACCCGAAATCGCTCAGATCAACTACCTCACCTACCTCCAGGCGCGGGCAGGCAAGGAGCAGTCCAGACCCCTTAGCTATGAGGCCTTTACGGAGGAACTAGCCTGGCGGCTCTTCATGGAAAGCCACATAGACCACGTCCCCGACCTGGAAATCTCCGACGAAGAGCTCGATGCCGACCTTTGGAAGGCTTTGGAAGCCCGCCTCGCCACCACCGAAGAAGGCCAATCCATCCTGGCCCAAACCGCCAGCGATGACGAGCTTAAGCAGAGCCTCCTGCGTAGCTTCTTAGGCGAGAAGGAGCGGGATGAAGTCCGCGACTACATGCGCTACAAGCGCTTCGATGAATGGCTCCTTGCGACCTACGGCCCCAGACCGGAGAAGGCACTACCTTTGCAAACCATTTTGTTAGCCGCTTTATGAGTAGTCTCGGACAGGAGTTTCGGCGCTATGCCATGGGCCATTTAGGCATTTCCAGCCTCCGACTGGACCAGTACGAAGCCCTCGTGCAAAAAGGCATTTACAACCTCACGCCCAACATCATCGAAGAGCGCCAGCTCAACATCGCCGTCATGGATGTTTTCTCCCGGCTGATGATGGACCGGATCATCTTTCTGGGCTACCCCATCGACAGCCAGATTGCCAATATCGTAACAGCGCAGCTCCTTTTCCTCGAGTCGGCCGACGCCAAGCGGGACATTTACATTTATATTAACTCCCCCGGCGGCTCCGTATATGATGGCCTGAGCATTTACGACGTGATGCAGTACGTGAAGCCAGATGTGAATACCATCTGCACGGGTATGGCGGCATCTATGGCGGCGGTGCTTTTGGCAGCCGGCGCAAAAGGCAAACGTTCTGCGCTTCCGCACAGCCGGGTCATGATTCATCAGCCCTTAGGCGGCGTCCAGGGCCAAGCCTCCGACATTGAGATCGTCCACGCCGAAATCCAGAAAATCAAGCGCGAGCTGTACGAAATCCTCGCTTTCCACACCGGTCAGCCCTACGAGAAAATCTGGAAAGACTCGGACCGCGATTACTGGATGCGTGCCGACGAAGCACAGGCCTATGGCCTGGTAGATGAGGTCCTTAGCCCCCGTCACCTCAGCACTAAAGCCTAAGTGAGTACCAAACGCGACAAAGAGCCCCCGGCATGCGACTTTTGCGGGCGAACCGGCGTTCCCCTCGTAGAGTCCCCCCTCAAGCCCACCCACATCTGCCTGGACTGCGCCAGCTACATCCATGAGCTGACTACTAAAGAGCTCCAGAAAAGTCGCCGGGCTAAAAACTGGCAGCTCCCCGCCACTTCCCCCCAGGCTATCAAAGCCCACTTAGACCAGTACATCGTCGGCCAGGAAGACGCTAAACGCAAAATCGCCATCGCCGTCTACAACCACTACCGCCGCATTGATAGTCTCCTCTCCGGCGAAAAGCCCCCCGTCCGCGTGGAAAAAAGCAACGTCCTCCTCATCGGCCCCACCGGCACCGGTAAAACCCTCCTGGCCCGAACTATTGCGGAGTTTCTCCAGGTGCCTTTTGCCATAGCGGATGCTACTACCATCACCGAAGCCGGCTACGTGGGCGAAGATGTAGAAAATGTGCTGGTGCGCCTTCTCCAGGCGGCCGACTACGATGTGCCCTCCGCCGAAATCGGCATCGTCTACATTGACGAAATAGACAAAATCGCCCGAAAGTCTGAGAATCCGTCGCTTACCCGGGATGTGGGCGGTGAGGGCGTCCAGCAAGCCCTCCTCAAAATCCTTGAAGGCACCATCGCTAACGTTCCGCCTAAGGGCGGCCGCAAACACCCCGAGCAAAGCTTCATCCCGGTCAATACCGAGAATATCCTCTTCATCTGTGGGGGGGCGTTTGAGGGGCTGGATAAGATCGTGGCCCGGCGGCTCTCCCGCCAAACGATCGGCTTCCGACGGGGGGAAGGTCCCGCCGACAAACCCGAAAACCTCTACGCCTACGTCCAGCCTGAAGACCTGCGCAAGTTTGGCCTGATACCGGAGTTCATTGGCCGCCTCCCGGTGATCGCGGCCATGGAGCCCCTCTCCGAAGAAGCCCTCTACCGCATCTTGACAGAGCCCCGAAACGCCCTCGTGAAGCAGTACCAGACGCTCCTGAGCTGGGATGGCATCAAGCTGGAATTTACCGAGGGGGCCCTTCGGCGGCTGGCCCGGGAAGCCATGGCCTTGGGTACCGGCGCACGAGCCCTCCGCACCCTCCTGGAAACCGTCCTGGAAGAGGTTCTTTTCACGCGCCCGGCTAACGCTCACATCGTCATCACGGAGGCAGACGTCGAGCAGCGCCTCGCCCCCCTGCGCGCCGCCTGAGTGCGGCTCTTTTCGTAGCTTTGCGCCCCATGGGAAAAGGTGATCGTCGCACCCGCCGCGGAAAAATCTGGCGGGGCTCCTACGGCAAATTCCGCCCGCACAAGCCTAAAAATAAACACCCATTACCCGGCACGCAGCCTGCGCCTTCGGCCTCTAACCCCACACCATGAGCCGTGTCCTTACCGGCATCCAGAGCTCCGGTAAGCCCCACCTGGGAAACATCTTAGGTGCTATCCTCCCCGCTATTGAACTCGCTAACGCCCAGGCAGAGCCGGCTTACCTCTTCATAGCCGACCTCCACGCCCTCACCACCATCCGGGATAAAGACCGCCTGCGAGAAAATACCTACGCCGTCGCCGCCGC
>JAPYWM010000070.1 GCA_028276345.1 Sphingobacterium sp. | reverse complement strand
AGCTTCGTGCCAATGGTCACGGTGGCCAGGGCCTGCGTTTCCCCCCGAGTGAAAAGTGCCGACCCATGCGTGTAAGGCAAAAGACCCACTTCGCAAGAGATAGGCCGGATTTCGTCTGTCTTGCGGCCATCTAAACGTATGCCTTCGGAAAGAATAGCTTCTCGCATGACGGCGCGCTTGAGCTGGCTAAATACAGACTGCGCATATTTTTGGATTTCTGGCAGAGCCCAGTCGGCATTTTCAGCGACCATGGCTTCGCTCAGCTCTGAGAATAGCTGCTCAAAGGCTTTTCGGCGCTCCTGCTTGGGAAGGGAGGCCTTGACAATATCCGTGAGACGAGGCCGAGCCCGTTCCGTGAGCCAGGCTTCGACCTCTGGATAAGTGGGGCTCGCAGGGAGCTCTATCTTAGGCTTGCCTGCGGCCGCCCGAAGGGACCTAAGAAACGCCACCAGCCGCTGAATGTGGGTATGGGCGGCCCGCAGGGCCTCCACAAGCTGCTCCTCTGGCACTTCGCGCATTTCCCCCTCCACCATGACAATAGAGGTCGCCGTACCGGAAACAGCTAAGTTAATATCGGCCTGCTCGGTACGGCTGGCAGGAGGGTTAAGCTGAAACTGCCCCGCATGCCACACAATACGCGCCATCCCCACCATGTCTTCCGTGGGAATCTCTGATAACGCTAAGGCCGCAGACAGACCCAAACCCGCTAATATGTCCGGGGGGTATTCGGGGTCATACGACTCCAAAATAGCAATGAGCTGCGTCTCATGGCGCCAACCCTTCGGAAAGAAAGGCCGCAAAGACCGATCAATAAGCCGAGAAACTAAGATTTCATAGTCATTAGGGCGGCCGTCCCGCTTGAAAAATCCTCCCGGAATACGCCCACTACTGGCAAAATTTTCGCGATAATCTACCGTCAGCGGCACGAAGTCCGCCTCGGTAACTTTATCGGGATTGTAGGTGGCCGTACAGATGACAATAGTGCCCCCCTGCCGTACCCACACCGCGCCATGCGCCTGCCGGGCAATATGCCCAAAGCTCATCTCTATCGGCGCTGCCCCCTCCACCTCAAACCGAAACACCTGCTTCTGCATACTATCCCTATGCTCTTAACCCTAATGCCGAGATAATCGTTCGGTACCGCTCTATGTCTTTTCGTTTGAGATAGGCGAGGAGGCGTTTCCGCTGGCCCACCAGCCGAAACAGGCCCCGCTGTGCCGAAAAGTCTTTCGGATGCTCTTTGAGGTGATTAGCAATCTCCTGAATGCGATAAGTCAGCAGCGCTATCTGGGCTTCGGGACTGCCAGTATCCTTGGGATCATGCCGGGGACTATGACGAGCTATCAGCTCCGCCTTGATCTCAGAATTCCAGTACATAGGGCAAAAGTAGGGAATTTCTCCCTATGGGCGGCGTGAGCTATCTTTGCCCGGATGTGGGACCTGCTGGGCACCCTTAAGCGCCTGCAAACGCTGGCCGAAGAGCTGAAAAGTCTGGAAGTAACGGGTGAGGCGCTGGAAGGCGCTATCCGCATCACGCTAAACGGCCACAATGAGATGGTGCGCGTGGAGATTCACCCTACCCTTCTGCAAGAAAATCCTCAAGCTCTGGAAAGGGGCATTCAGAGTGCTTACAACGAGGCCTTTAGCAAGCTCCGAACCACTATCATGGAGAAGTTAGGCGGTCAAATGCCTGGGGGACTACCTTTTTTGCCGGGAAACTTCGGGGTGGGGTGAGATCAGGGCACGAGGACTTTCTGCTGCCAGAAGGCAGGCTGGCTTCCTTTCTCCGGAAAACCTTGGAGGAGGTACACCCCCGCTGGGAGGGTTAGGGAAAAGGAGGAACCGGGTGATAGGTGCCCAGCCTCCACTTGCTGGCCCCGCAGGTCATAAACCACCACCTTGCCAGGCACCTCAGCTATCACTTCCAGGTAACCGGACTCTACCCGCACCTGAAAATTAGGGTGTTCTCCGGCGAGGGGTAAGGCGGTGAGCGCCGAAGTTACATTCAGGGCGAATTCTGCTACGACGGGCAAATGGTCAGAAGCCATGTAGAGGGCATTGAGCACAGCCTGCGAATAACCTGCGACCTGAGGCGGGTCTAAGAGACTTTTGCCGAAGTGCAGCCCATCTTGTGCGATGACTTTATGGCTACCGGAAAGGTAGCGCGCTTTGGCCGTAGAAAGGGTGCAGGCGGGGGAGAAAAAGATGAAGTCGAATCGGCTATTGAGGCCGCCGCCCGAGCCGCCATCGGCTAAGCTGCTGAGGCGGGGAGACTGGGTGTGATAGTAGGCATAGGTGCTGTTATTATCCCATTCGCCGGCGGGGCCGGGGTCTATGAGCACTTCGGTAAGGCGCTGATAAGCGGCCTCGCTGGCCCTGTAGAGATTGTGATCGCCCATATCTAAGACCCAGCGCTGGCGATTAGACGGGAGAGCCTGGATGTAGTTTCGAATGGCGAGAGCTGCCTGAGCCCGAGTATTGGCATCGGAGGCGTTAGGACCCGCTTTTAGGTGCGAAGCAATCACCACCACAAAAAGCGTATCCCGATGAGTCGCTAAATCCGGCTCCCGATAGTACAAGTGAAACGCATACACATCCCGCAGCCCCCCCTGCGTCGTAATTAGCTCCTGCTTCTCATAAGCAAAGCGCCGACTATCATAGTATACCATGCTTAGGCGATCGCCCGTGAGATTACTGGGAAAAATCCCACTGCGCCAGTAGGAGACGCCACCTATGTTGAGCACCGAGTCCAAAAGCCGGCGTACATACTGGGGGTAGGGGGCGATTTCGTTGAAGACGATGAGATCAGGCTGGATGAAGCCGATAATGGTGCGCAGCTGGCGGTCTTTGCAGTCGGTTAGGCAGTAGCCGGGGGTCTGTCCGTAGTTGAGGAGGTTGTAGGTCAGCACGCGAATGGTGTCTTGGGCCCACAGCAGAGAGAGGAGGAGAAGGCTCCAGCGCATGAGACAAATGTAGGCTTAGTTGGTTAAGCTGAAGCGAAACTGAAGACCGACCGCCGTAAAGGAAGTTGGAAACGCGTTAGAGAGGACGGGGCGATTGCGGGTATGCTCGATGTATAAGCGCACATTGAGCTGGGTACTGAGCGCGTAATCTATGGCAGGCTTAATAGTGAAACTGCGGGTGCCGCCAATAGGTTGCGTGAAGTCTCGGTTATCAATCTGGCGATTTTGATTGACGAGGTTGCGATAGGTGATTTCTAAGCGGAAGGTAACGCTATTGCGCAGTTCGAAGGTTCGTCCGAAGAGGGAGAAGGGTTGGAGGAAGCTTTCTCGTCGCCAGTTGCCGGTAAAGGAGAATTCGGTATTTTGGTTTTGGTTGAGTTGGAGGGCGCCGACGTTGAGGGTGAGGGTGCGGGTACGGCGCAGTTCGACGACGGTGCTGATGCCGTTTTTCCAGGTGAAGTTGAAGCCGAGAAGGGGGGAAAAGGTTTCTTGGATGCTGACGGCATTGACGATGTAGAGGGGCTCGAAATTGACGATGGTGAGGCCGGCGGTGGTATCTAAGGGGGCTTGGATGGGCACATAGGTATCGGAGAGGCCATCGCCATTGAGGTCTTGGGCTCGGAGGTTGAGGGTGTAGGAGAGGGTGTAGGTGGAACGGTAGCCGTGGTTGAGGGTAACCGATCGGAAAAGAGATTGGAAGAAGGGGAGCTGACTCAGGCCGGTGTAGCTCATATTCCAGTTGGGGAGGGGTACTTTAGGGGTGGGGGTTAGGGGCATGCGTGTGGGGCTGTAAGGCCCATAAGCGCTGAGGAAGGAAAGAATCAGCACATCCTGCTGGGAGCCGGTGTAGCCATTCCAGAATTCTCGTCGGGTAAGGCCGGCATTGGCGCCGAGGACCGATTCGTAGAGCGGATTGGCGAGCCGCAGGCGCTGAGAAAAGATGTAGCGGTACTCTTGGTCCATCTGGTTGAAGGTTTTAGGATTTTTGAGGCTTTCGAAGGCGGAGCCAAAGCTGAAGAAGCTCATGCTGAAGTTTCCTTGGGCATTGCGGTTGCTGAAGGTGAAGTCGCTTAGGGTGGTGTCCCAGCTGAAGAGGCCGCCTTCGGAGAAGGTTTGATTTTTGGTGAAGGTGAGGTCTATGCGGAGGTCTTTGGCGGGGGAGATGGAGGAACGGATGTTGAGCTGGGTGGATTGGGTTTGTTGGAAGGGGAGGGTGAAGCGTGGGTCTCGGGTCATCCAGCCTTTTTGGGCGGCGTTTTGAAGCCATCCGCCGGTGAGGTTGGGCTGCTCCCCTAAGATGAATCCCCACCCGGGGGCCTGGGAGGTTTGCCCCGTGAGCGTGTCCCGATAGCTCCAGTCCAAGCCAAAGTTGGCCGGCCGAGCTAAAAATCCCGGCAAGGTCGTGCCCCGCTGACGCGTATAACTCACATCCACATTCTGAATCCCAAAGACTACCTTCGCCAGGGCCCGCAGGAGCATCCGACTCCCTACATACGGATCATCGCCCGGCTTACGAGACGTATCGGCCTGCGAAAAGATATTACGTTTGGGCGGCGGCGTGAGAAGCTTGTCAATCATCTTGAACTTTTTGTAGAAGTTACTCAGCTGAAGCTGCCCAGTAAGCTGGATGGTCTGGTTATTGGAGATGGTATTGCCGAAGCGCTCTTGACCTAAGGCCGCCGTGGTCCAGCGATAGTCTGCCCCATAGGTAATGCTACTATTTATCCAGTCGGTCCATTTGATTTTGCTAAGGGGGAGGCGATAGGTGAGAGAGACTTGCTGCTGGAAGGAGAGGGTTCGGCCGAAGTTGATGCGCTGGTAGCGGCCGCGAGCGGGGTCTTTGCCGATGCTGAAGAAGTTTTGCCAGATGGAGTCGCGTTTTTCGGGGGTGTTGATGGGGCCTTGGGGCTCATCCACGCGGGCTTGCACGGTGGCGTTGTAGTTGAGGCTGAGGCTGGGAAAGAGGTTCCATTGCAGAAGATACTGGCGATTAATCAGGAAGTTTTGATAGAAGGTGGGTCTAATTTCGGGGCCTCCGCCTATGTTCCGCAGGCGCTGCTCGGTGTATTGGCGGTTGCCTTCTACTTTTAGGCCTACTTGGGCGGGTAGGAAGGTGATGCTCATGTCGGAGAGGAGGCGGGTTTTGGCTTTTTGGAAGGGACGCCAGGGCTTAGATTGGAAGCTATACGAGTAGCTGATAGCGCCTGTGTAGTTTTTAGCGATGTTGTATTCAGTCTGGGGGTTTCTGGAGAAGGTTTCGTTGTAGCCGTAGCTAAAGAGGAAGTTTTGGATGTGCCAGGGGCGTTTTTTAGCTTGGGGGTTGCGGTAGAGTTTGCGCACGCCGGCGAAGGTGTAGCTGTAAGTGCGGCTGTAAGAAGTGAGAATGCGTTCCAGGCTATCCCGCCGGCCGCTGAGGGCGGCGGCTTCCAGGCGGGTAACGGCGAAGACATCGGGGTCAAACGGACTATACAAGGGCCGCTGCACCTGCTCCCCATAAGTGAAGAAGAATGGCACTTCTACGGCCAGGGCTTTGGGCATAAGTTTATGCAGTTGGAGTCCGCCGGTGAGGGTATAGCGCTGGAGCCATTCGGTGGAACGTTGGCTGACCTTTTGTTCTATGGAGCCGTACCAGGGGGTGCCGTAGCTACCCGAAACGGAGAGATTGCCGAGGTCAGCCAGGCGGAGGTTGAGAAGGCCGGAGGCCGTCCATCCGGGCTTGGTGTTGTAGTTGGTTACTCGGAGTTCGTTGACCCAGACTTCCACGCAGATGGGGCCGCGGCCATCGTTGGGATTGCGCACGCCAATGAGAATGGTCTTGACATTATTGAGCTGGGGGGTGCCTTTGACGGAGATGCGATGGCCCTGGGGCGTTACGTAGGTATAAACTTGGGACAAGGGAAAAGGCCGCTGCGCTCGGGCTTCATCGCGCAAGACTTTGACGAGGTTTAGCTCGGAAAGGGCAATATCTATGTTATTAGCCCAGATGTTTTCTGGGCTTGCATCGCCGGGGGTGGATAAGAGGAGGGGCACTTCGTATTCGTAGTAGTTGTCGGTGTAGTCGGTACCGATTCGGATGAAAAGGGTTACATCGCCGGGATTTTGGACATTAGGGGGGATGGGGCTGCCTACGAGCGGTTCGGCATGCGCCCAGAGTTTGAGACGCTCGTAGAAGCGCAGGTCATAGGAGAAAGTTCGGAAGACGCCCCGGGCATCGCCATCTTGGAGGTTGCACACGCGCAGGGCTAAGCTTTGTTCGTTTTGGAGAAGGCCGGCGACGGGGCTTCCGGGGATAGGCTGACGCAAGATTTGCGGCGGCAGCACATAAGGGAAGGGTTGGCGCGAACCATTTTCCTCGATATTGACGATGCCGGTCTCAAAGCGGGTGGGATCGGTCCCCGGATCGGGCAAGAAGGCCTCTTCCTGTTGATTGAGGTTGACGAGGGCACGGCGCCAAGTTGTCGCCACCAGCTCCAGCTTCCCGAAACGTAAAACCACGGGCCGGTCAAAGCCGGTGAGGTACATTCGGATAAAGTCAATGGCTTTGAAGTCTTGGATATCTCCGTAGGGTTGGCCTTTGGAGATGGGCACCCGAAAGAGATACCAGCGGGTCTGGATGGTGGTGCCGTTGGGGAGCTTGACCTCTTGTTCGCGTTTGTCGACGATGTAGTTGCGACCTAAGACGAGGTCTTGGGGGCGCAGGGAGATGGTGTAGTCGAAGTAGGCTTCGCGGGTATTGAGGGTGCCATCGGCGTTGATGTCTTCTACATCGGGGAGGGCGCTGGCTTGGCGGGTGTAGGGTTCGTTATTTTGGGGGATGGGGGAGTTTCCTTCCAGGCCCGAGAAGCGCTCGTAGCGCTGCAAGATGCTATTAGAGCTAATATCCCGGAAGTGGGCATAGTCGTCGCTGGAAGGGTCGGCT